>WTCC01000002.1 GCA_013138755.1 Gammaproteobacteria bacterium | reverse complement strand
TATCCAGTATCAAACGACGGAAACTGGCATAATCTTTCACAAGATAATCGATGGACGGCTCAGGCAACTTTTCTGGTGGGCACACCTGGGTACTCTTGCAGTCGAATTCGTTTTGACAGTTTACCTTGAACGAAAACTCTATTTCCGAAAGATGATGATCAAAACCCTCCAGGGGAGCATTATCGATGGCAGATCCTACCAGGTATAATGTATACAACGAAAAGTCACCTGGTTTTTTCACATGGATGGTCAGTATGTTGCCTGATGATTCAACAGAATCAACCTCCATATCCTTGACACGCACTCCGCCTCTGATGATCACACTGTTAGGGGTTAGAGGTGATGCTGGAAGTGGGGGTACTTGATCCTCTTGCCCGGGAAGGTTATGGATAAAATGCACGGTAAGTGTTGTCTGGTCTTCAGATACCTCCATGTAATCAATCCCATTGATCTTCGAGCCCTTGCTGATCGCAACCTTCCTCCCCTCGTTTTTGCAGTGGTATTGCATTTTCATCTCATATCCTCCGTGAAAATTCAGCAACCTGTTGCTGCTGATCCTGCCTGACTACATACTGTACCCTCACTCCTATACTGGCTTCCTGGTTTTCGACCTGTACAGCTTCTATTTCGATCAGGTCGCCAAGCCATTGCTGCAATGCCCCCTGCACCAAAAACTGGGTAGCAGTGGCCAGTTCATCGCTGTTGGGTGCGAAAACCAGTTGCATCAATCCGCTGCCAAAGGTCGGGCGGTTCACTCTTTCCCCGGGGGCAGTGAACAACACCTGTTCTATCAGATCACGGATATGGTCATCATGTTTAGTATCTGCGATCCTGCCCCGGCCGTCAATATGGAATGGATAATCTATCTGCATCATACTCCCCTCACTCTGGTTTGTGTAATAACTATATTCAGCGGTGTGCCATTTGGCACGCAAACAGATTGACTGTCCTGAAGCAAAACTGGCTGCCCTCCTGCGCGCACCCGTGTCGCCGCAGATACCCATTGCCCGGTAACGCAGGGCATCGGAGTACCAAACGGGGTAGTAAAGGGGCAAGCGGTAATGTTATATAAGGTACTCTGGATGACAACAGGCTGGCCGCTCACCTTGACGCGAGGATTCGGTGCAGTGGGCTGCGACTGTCCGCCATGCGCACATAATACTGTTGCTCCCTGGTGCAGGAGAAAACCCGGCATCAGACCACCTCGAGAGCGCTTCCATTTATGGATACTTTTGGTCCCTCAAGCTTTATACTTGCACCCTGCCCGTTGGTAATCTCGATACCCTGTGCTGTAATTTGCATCTTCATACCTGTGGTGGTTTCGATGGTAATACCACCAGTCCCCTGCAGATCGTTGAGGGTGATGGTACCCACATCGGTCTTGAGAACTTTCATCTCAGCCACGGCAGGTTGGGCAGGCACTTCGCCTGTTCCCCAGAAGCATCCGCTCCAGATGGGATAGTCAGGATTTCCGCCTTCAAATTCCACCCATACATTGGCCTTTTCCGGCGGGATGGCAAAAAAACCAACCCCTGATCCGGCGTAGGGTACACAGGGCATGGCCCAGCTGACGACTTCACCCAGTACGGTAGGAACGCTGACCTTAATGCGGCCAAGATTCATGGGATCAACATTGTCTTCTACTTTTCCTCGATATTTCCCGAATAATTCTCTCATTTTTACACCACCGGTGACAGAGCACCTGTTCCTTCCCTGGTGAGGGTGAAATGCTGCTTGTACTCCCCACTGCTGATCGTGTGGGTTACGCTCTGGACATAATAAGAACCGTCATAGCTGTGTCCTGCACCGCGAAGCCCAACCAGTTTCCGGGCCTGCAGCAGGTCACCGTACTGTAAGGCGTCCAGCTCACCCTGTGCAGTTACAGTATTATCAAAGGAAGCATCAATTCTTCCCTGTGTGCATGCCAGGGCTTGCATGTAACTTTCTCCTTGTGTATTTTCCGGCAATACTTTGAATATATAAGGTAGAGTTGATGCGGGCTGGCTGACCAGGGGGGTTCTCGTGCTTTTAGAAATTTCTACAGGCATGCTCTGTTTGGTCTGGCGGTCCATCATGTTGCCTGATACCATGACAGGAGACAGAGAATTGTACTGGAAATTGAGTGAAGTAACATTGGAATCAGGACCCATGTTGAAGGTAAGTGCCCGCTGCTCTCCTTCCCGTACCGGCGGGCCCCAGTAGGCAGTATTGGCAAAGGGTACCGGACCCGGTACGATATAAAATACATAGCCGTGACACCTGGCCATGGACTGGAGAAGGGCAAGATCAGTGCCGCGCTGTACTAGAGTTATCTCTAAGGGATTTGGAGTCTCAACTGTTAATGGCGGGATGACATTTGGTACAAGTCCATACTGAGGATAGTCTTTCAGGATCATAGTGGCCTTGATTTGGTCAGACTGGCCATCACGCTTAATTATCCTTTCCACTCTACTCATCATTACGCTGATATCTTCACCTGTGATGGTCAAAGTAGAAGTACCTGGCTCGTTACCGGGCTGCATCTGCTGGTTAGTAATAATACCGTCCATGAGCACCCGCGGTGTTGCGTTGAAGGTGACTATGAGAATGATACGGTTAAATGGCCGAAGAAGCGGGCTGCTCAGATGCTGGTAGTCCAGGAGGTCCGCTGGTCCGCTGCGTCCTATCTGGAAGGTGATCTGGAAGCCTGAACGGCTACTATCTCTGTGGGTGACCTCCACCCTTTGCAGTGATTCGATTAAAAACAGCGGGGCTGGCACGGGAACCGAAGGCCCGATTAGCAGTGTCAGATGAATACCAAGTACATTCATGTTTCCCTCTTTCAGAACTGCGGTACCGGTACCCGCACAATGCGCCCCGGCTCGATGAGGTCTGATGGATTCATGGCATTGTTGGCATCACAGATGCGCCAGAACTGTTCAGGATCACCCAGTGTGCGGGCTGTGATCAGATCAAGTCGGTCTCCCTGTGTTACAGTGACCTCGACCAGCAGTTGCATGTCTTTGCCATCGGGAAGGAAACGCCGCCGTTTGTAGGCGATAATCCGGCCATCCGGAGCTGTGAGTGTGGTAGTTTCAAGTGTATAATAACGGCTTGTGGATTCGAACATAGATTACCTCATTAAAGTATTTGGCTGACTCCTCCAACTGCGGAAAGATTGTTCACGTGTCCCAGAGAAGCCATTGTCTCTTTAACCCTCTGGTGAGTCAGGAACAGGTGGTAGCCGGGGTGTGTCAGCGACAGGTCGTTGTAGCTGAGCACCCGCAGATTCAGGGAGACTTTAGCGCGGATGGGGTTGAGATTAACGTCATGAGCTTCTTCTGTGATGGTGAAATCGCTCAGGCGCACGGGCAGCACCCGATTGGGACCCCAGATGAAGAGCGTCATGGGGGTCACGGGAGGGATGACCTCGATGGTCCCGGCGGCTAGCAGGACTGAGTTTGCAATGACCACCGAACTTTTCGGGTAGATGAGCATCTCAAGTGCTGAGAGCTGTGGGTAGATACCCATGCTGATAGCCTTGCTCTCTTCCTTTTCAAGCTGGTCTGTGGCATCGATCTCGATATCCAGACTGATGGTCTCCTGTGGCGCACCCTGCAGGCGCAGAGCTTCGGATTTGTTCTCCCCCTCTCCTGATGTCCGGGCCTGAAGCTTGCGGGTGAGGGTATCTGGGTTGTACTGGAACTGGATAACTCCGGGTTTTGGGGTGAAGATGTCTATTCCGACAATGGCGCCTTTGATAAGGCGGGGGGAGTTGGGGAAGGTGGTCATGGTTGGTTTACTCCTTTATTTTTTTTATATTTTTAGGATGAAATCATGATGTGGCATGGGACTTGCCAGGTTAGATTCAGCTATAGTTCAGATGTCTTTTCTGCAATATCGAAATCCGTCAGGTGTACTGGAAGGAGACGATTAAGTCTTAGATGAAAAGCATTAGTAGCGCCGCGGGTAGAATCATTTCTATACCTTAACTCGGCTGAAATAGGCATAGCATTCACATATTTTAAAATATGTCCTTGCTCGTATGCGCAAATATTAACACATATATTTATGCATATTCTCTTCGTACTGAATATGTCACTTGTGACTAAAATGCATTAATTTCAACATTTGTTGACCAGCATGATGCCATTGGTATGTGTTTTTTAATTGCATTTATACGTTTTGGGCAGCAATTGTTCGAGGCATATGCCCTAAAGAGTCGGATTTAAGGTTCTATAATAAAATCCATGAATGCGCGCTTTGCAGCATCCAACCGCTGTTGTCTACAGAAAGAAGATTTGATTCCTACTTTATTGAGCGCACCCTATTGGTTGAGGTAGGAAATATCCTCAATCACTTGACCGTCGTACGCGATAAGCTTTCGACGTATTGCCCGCGGTATCGGTGTGCCATCCTCAAGTCGCAGTGGGTTTGGCGCATAGATCGGTTCCACCACTACGGTAACCGGGCCATTTTGCGCGGCCATCTGCATGGCATGTGTCTCAGACGCACGCCACGGAGAACCTGCACCACGATTGAGTGCCGGAGACATTGGAACGACCATCGACCATTGATCCACTGCACGCTCTACATCTGCATCCCCCCTCACAGCTTCTCGCTGCACTAAATGGCCCCGATCATAACCAGAATTTAGATACGCAGAATCTCTTGACTGTGGAGCATCAGTAGAACGATCACGCGTGAAGCTGCGATCTGTTTGTTTAGTCATGCTAGCAGCCTCAGGGGAGATTACATATTGGACACGTTGAATCTGACCCGACTGCATGTTGGTCATCAGCTTAACGCCCGCTGAAATTTCCGCAGCGTTCAGTTCATTGAATTGTTGACCCGTGCGCCGATGAGTTCCTGTAACTTCCGCTGACGGTGGCGCCCCGAATTCCCGACGCCTGGCGCGCATACCAGGCACCTCACTTGCCCACTTTTTACCGCCATAAAGTGAAAGTGACGGAGCGTCTAAAGGTATCGGTGACAAATCAATCTCATTGTGGGCTATTGGATGAGTATGCAGCGGCCTGTTATCTATATCTAGCTCCAACATGGGTGACATTTCAGCCTGACTCAGTATTGTCGTGTCTGATTGCAACTCTGCTCGTGCGGCGTGGGCGCTTGCCGCCGGAGTAGTCGGTCTGCGGCTTGAGCTTGAAGTGGCTGCAACGACTTCAGGTGTATCGATGTCCCCCTCTCGCGATCCGACGTAACGGCGTACCGACGGCAGTTTTAATTCTAAAGCTCCTGTTGTTCCACCGTATCCTAATCTGAGAGTCAGGGCTGTATCAGCAGTCCCAATCACCACAGCAGCAGTAACATCTCTTGCACGCCTGCGTGCATATTCAACAGTTCCTTTTGCCCTTTTTCCCAGAGCGCTACCTCTTGCTTCAAGTCCCGTATCCACATCCGAGCCGTGAGATGCTCGGCTCATGGCGATGTTCGTGGTAACGGCGAGGGCGGCGCTTTGCATGGCATCTTCGGGCGAGGCCCCGCTTGCGATTGCTCCGAGGTAGGCAGTTGCGCCCGCCGTCAAAGGCCCACCCAACTCTCTCACCAATCGGCTGTTTGCACCTCCGACAAGCGCCCCTGGGGCGCTAAGCACTGCGCTCTGTAGGCCGGCAGTCACCGCCTCCTCAATTGAGCCACCCCGCCAAATCGTTTCAACCATCGCAGTTGTACCGTTGACAATTGCTTCTGCTGCGATGCGGCGCAGTGTTTGATTGCCGACTTGAGCTCCGACTCCCAGAGCGGGTCCGAGGACTCGCGCTGCTCCACCGGCGGCACCGCTCATGAAGCCTTCCCGAAATCCTCGGACCGACTCGGTCCGAAAGGCTTCAGAGACTTCATCCCACGAGGAGCCAGCAAAGACATGCCCTCCCGCAACAGATGTTCCACGAACAACGGCGGTTCCAGTACCTACGACAAGGCCTGTACCCCCAGTGGTCAATGCTGCTGCGCCGACGCCGGTGGCGCCCAGACCACCAGCACCTACGAAGCCAGCGACAACTGGTGCGGCGACTACAGCGGCGATGCTCCCTGAGATTGCAAAGGCAGCGTCTCGCGTGATTTCAAGGCCGGTTTTAGCCATTTCCGCCCCTTCGATGTGTCCCTCGGTGAACGCCTTGGACAATGCCATGATTTTTTGACTATCCCGCTCAACAGGGGCCACTATCGCCGCAGCCTCTACAAGGTTTCCTGCGCGCAAATGTGCCTCTAAATTTCGAAGAAGTCTTGTCGCCCTAAAATGCAACTTATTGATTTCTCCCCATGGGTCTTCGACATCACCGAGCCACCCAGAGATACCTGAGATGATTGGAGAGTCGCGATTTATCGCGGCCTGAGTATTGTATCGATCATAGTAGCCGGTCACGCGGCTCCTGATGCTCCCTTGAGCACGCTTTAGTTGGTACTCAAGGTCACTCTTAAGCCGATTAACCTGCTCACTCGAGATCGCGACTCTTTCATTGCCATGGTATAGATAAAAAAGTCTAATATTTTCAGGAGCTGGAACAATGCCTTGGATAATTCGGGCGTTTTGTTCAAGGACTTTCGAGTCATCTTGCTCTGACGGGGTCAGAGCAGTTGACAACCGTGCAGCATGTCGTTCCTTCATAACGCGCGAAAGATCCTCGCGAAACTGCGGCTTGAGATTGTCCCGCTCGGTCACAAGAATCTGGCGGTCAGGTGCTGGGATATCGTCGCGGGAAAGCCATTCCATAATGAGATCAAATTCGGCTCTCATTTCTTGTGGATCTTCATATGCAACACTGGACATTTCTATCAAGATGCGAGGGCGGCGCATTGGCTTTTCGGTCTTGCTTTTCGGTGCACGCCCAGATTTCCGGCGCGATCGCCGCCGTCTCCTATGTGTAGCAGCTTCGCGACGCGCGGCCTCTCTGCGCAGCATGACTAGAGTTTCCTCTATTCGTACTGTCTCTTCGGACGATTCAATCTGACGCTCCATCCATTGGGAGAGTTCGTCGATTTCACCGACAATTTCTGTGTAAGACATCGTGCTCACGTTGACTGAGCCCATCAGCCAGTCATCGACTGAGCGCGCGAGATATGGTGCTTTCGAACTTGAAATTGCGGAAAGGCCGCGTTTTTCATCGATTTGACCTGCCGAAATCCCCTCTGCGCCGGACTGCTGCACTACATGTGTCAGCTCATGAGCAATCAACAGCCTTCCCTCGTGCGTCCCAGGCGCAAACTGACCAGCACCGAACACAATATTGTGTCCAACTGCGTAGGCCTTGGCGTTCACATTCCTTGCCGATTGTTCAGCGGCTGCACCGGAATGCACCCGAATCCGCGAAAAATCATAGCCAAAGCGTGGTTCAAAGAAAGCGCTAACAGACTCAGGCAAAGGCTGACCATCGCCTCTGATATTGTTTATTTGAGATTCCAGGACTGGCGAGCTTTGACTAGTTTCACCACCAACTTCCTTAGCCTGGAGATTTTCGTGTTTTTCCGGTTTACTCCACAACACCTGCTCAGCCACCCTATCAGCCTCCTGCTCGTAGAGGTCCCCGGGTTTGTTTATCTTCAGCTTTGCCTGAATCATCCCCTGCCCGGTGCTATGCACACTCACCTTGCTAATGTCATGCCCGAACCGCGGCTCCATATATACACGTGTGGCAGCATCCAGCGGCTGCCCGGGCGAGCGCAGCACCTCGTGCATAATGGGCGGCACCGTAGTAGTTCCAGCCTGATCAGCAGAACTGCGCTGCAAGGTCAGTTTTTCCTCATCTCGCCCTGAATCCTCCACCAACCCGGGTGTATTGCATAAAGCAGACTGTCTTTGCAAAAGACCAGTCTGAGCAGGTGTGAAATTCTGCGCAGGACTTGCCTGCACTTTAGTTTGCACCTCAGTATTCATTGTCTCAATCCCCCATACACGGCCTTTGCCACCTTTGCACCAACAACCTGTGCCCTCGAACCCGATGCAACCTCAAACGCACCGCCGTCCACATTCGCAACTTCCCCACCACGTTCCAGCGACTGTGGTACACCCCGATCAGCCAGCAGCCGGGTAAGCTTTTGTTCCACAGCCTCCCAATGCGATGCCGGCCACCTGGTGAAAAGCAATGCAATACCAGTTTTTCAATATTGAGTCCAAGTTGCACTGCTGAGCTTTCTGGAAGGACGATACCGCCTTTGATGAGGCGGGGTTGAGCCTGGGAAGGTGGTCATGTTGGTTTACTCCTTTATTTTTTACATTTTAGCATAAAATCATGATGATGGGACTTGGCAGGTTAGATTCAGCTATGGATCAGATTATTTCTATTATGCTGAGGAAGTCCTTTCATATACAACATCTTAGTGCATTACTAAAGTCATGGCCGAAGCAACTCGAAGTAAGTACATATCTCAGGTCCAACGACTGCCGGGGCAATCTTAGCATATCTTGCACAATAGGTGGTACGGTGGAAGGTTCTGCCTGATCAATAGGACTCGTTGCAAAGTTAGCTTTTGCTTATCTAATGGTCCCATACTGACAGCCTTGCTCTCTGCATTTTCAAGCTGATCTGTGGCATCGATCTCTATATCCAGGCTTATTTATCTTTAGCTTGGTCTGGACGGAGTTCCGCGGTCATATGTTTAGGGTTTTTCGCTGAATTTCAAAATCCTGGGACGAAAAAAAGAATTCCTGACTGCGTTAGGTGCGGGTGTCGTCACTTTACTACCATTATGAAATCTCTTTGTGTCGTTTGATGATGCTTATGGGGATTGTTTTCATCATATTACTTATTTATCGATTCAAGTTTTTCTTCATTTATTGTTTGCCAGATAATAACAAAATTAATGTCAAGACTTCTGTTACATTCGTACCTCCTCACTTCTCTCCTAATCCTCACCAAACACCAAGTTTTCTGCGATTTTCCGATGTTCATTCTGAAGGACTTCCCAGACTTGAACCAAAGCTGATCCCTCGACCTTTCGCCAGCCTTCTTCATAAACATTCCAAAATGGTCCCCACAATTTTCCCCCCTGATCTGGAACAATCTGGTAGCCTACTTGAATCTCGTTCGGTTGAAACCCCCTCATCTCACGTGTAACCCTACTTGCAAGCTCCGGTTCAGGACCAGCACTTACATCGTGATAGGTTTTAAGATATTCATATTTAAAGACCTTACGCTCTAGCTTTTGTACCGTGAAAGTTCGGGAGATTTTTTCGCCAATTCTGCTAGCTTTCTTCTCTTCTTCTTTTTCCCCTTCCTTTCGGCCAAATTTCCAATCTCCCGCAAACTTAATTTTCACAATTTTTTTGATCGGTATCTCAACGCCGATTCCAATGCCACCGGATTTGTCGCTATATACCTCAACGAAGGTTGATTCGCTCGTCTCTTTGAAGATTTGGGCAGAATATCCGACCTTAAATCCTCCGCGGACAACCTCAGGCCTCGAAATAGGAATGACCATGCTCGTTTCGGTTACTGCAGCATAAATTATTTCATGTGCTTTTGACTTTCCCTCAAACTCAGTAAACTTATCTCCGAGCACTTCGTTGAGCTCAAGGATAAAAGCACTCAAAGCGGACCCTTCAAAGAACTGTAGCCAATACTCCAACTGTTCACTATTTTCATCTCCCCATTTCCCAGTCTTAATAATTTCTGCAAACTCACGGGCTTTGATTTTTGCATCATTTGCATCATGACTAGACCTAACCTTGCTAATCTTAAGACCAGGGCGCTTACATCGAATTTGATTATACCGCTGTAAAGTGTGCGTCAGTTCATGTGCTAATAACTGCAGTCCAGTGCTGGTTTGTGGTGCATACTGCCCCGCCCCGAAAACCACATCTCTTCCTACCGTAAATGCCTGCGCATTCATCGCCTGCACCGCCTCCACCGCCCGTGCATCCGTGTGCACTCGCACCTTGCTAAAATCATAACCGAAGCGCGGTTCGAAGTAAGCCCGGGTAGATTCTGGCAGCGGCTGACCGCCCCCTCTTAGGCTCTGGATGCTGGATGAAAGAGCAGGTGTGACTTCAGAAGATTGACCGGGAAGCTCCTTGGTCTGGAGAAATTCTTCCTCTTCATCCTCCTCCTCTTCAGATTGTTTCTGGATTAATGGAGTGATCAGAGACTTTTTTTGAACAAGCTCTTCTTCAGGCTGTTTCTGCACCCTCGGCTCCGGCATCCGCATCACTTGCTCAGCTACCCGGTCAGCCTCCTGCTCATAGAGGTCCCCTGGCTCATTTATCTTCAGCTTTGTCTGAATCATCCCCGACCCGGTGCTATGCACATTCACCCTGTTGAAATCATGCCCGAAGCGTGGCACCGTAGTAGTTCCAGCCTGATCAACAGGACTGCGCTGTAAGGTCAATTTTTCCTTATCTCGCTCTGAATCACCCACCAAACCGGGTGTATTGCACAATGCACACTTTTTTTGCAAAAGACCCGTCTGAACAGGTGTGAAATTCTGCGCAGGACTTGCCTGCACTTTGGTTTGCACCTCAGTACTCATTGTCTCAATCCCCAATACACTGCTTTTGCCACTTTTGCACCAACAACCTGTGCCCTAGAATCCTGCGCAACTTCAAACGCACCGCCATCCACTTGCCCAATCTTCCCGCCATGTTCCAGCGACTGCGGCACACCCCGATCAGCCATCAGCCGGGTAAGCTCTTGTTCCACAGCCTCACCAATACCATGTCGATCACCTGGTGAAAAGCCATGCAGCACTAGTTCCTCAATATTGAGTTCAATATTCTTAGGCTTCATACCCACCCTCCGATCTCAGCATCAGTCAACGGCCGTTCCAGCTTAATATACTCAGCACGGACAGCCTGCATCAGGTGTGTCATCCACACTGATTCTTCCGCCTTAGCCGCCAGAAAGGCAGCACACCAAAAATGTTTGTCTTTAGAGCAATATAAGAGCTATCAACCACCCACCCCAATGCTCATAACATTCTGACGTTCAACTGTCTATCTTCGATGTGATGAATTTCTCGATTTCTTCAAGAAATTCATAAAAATCCCCGGACTCATCTCGCAGACTTGTATACGCTACTGAGTCATCCACCCTACCATACTGATGGACAAGTAGATTTCGAAATCCTGTTAATTCTTCTAGCTTTGATGCAAGGGATTGCGATATCACATCATATTGACTTAACTTACTTATGGAGTCTTTGCTGTCAATCGGTATCCCCAATCCCTCATCCGATATGATCATGTTGCAGATATCCAGCATATTTTCACATGCTAAATGAAATGCTCTTTCGCATGCCCTTCTTCTCATTCCGCTGCCCAGATATTCATCAACTGCCGCAGGAAGATATTCCTCAAGTTCCCTCAGGCATTTTTCAAGATCATCCATTTTATCGGTTATGCGTTCTTGGTCCAAACCAATCACCTGAGTTTTGCCCTGACCCGATTCATAACAGCCTTATGGTAGTCCCTTTTGAGATGTTCATATCTGACATATTCCTTCTCTGTTTCCTTTGAAAGGGTAAGGATGTAATAGAGATCTTTAGTAAAGAGTACTTTACCTTCAAGAAAGACCCGCTTACGGATGTTTACAGGCAGTTCCCCCATCAATGAAAGATCAATATTCTGTGGTATTGAATTTTCAAGGGCTATTCTCTCTTTGAAACCAATACTCACACCGGGATTTGGTATAATGCATAAATCAAAATCGCTTTCTTCTCTCTGGGTCCCTATTGCCCTTGAACCATAAAGAATGATAGAATGAACAAGCTCAAATTTCGTTAAAGTAGTAACGACATCATTTAACTTCATGGTATTGTACTATAAAAACTATATATCAGATAAATATGTTGTGATGCGCCTTTATGTTAGTCCACAATGCATCAATCACTGTCTCAATCCCCCATACACTGCCTTTGCCACCTGTGCACCAACAACCTGTGCCCTCGAACCCTGCGCAACCTCAAACGCACCGCCGTCCATATTCGCAATCTCCCCACCCTGCACAAGCGATTGCGGCACACCCCGATCACCCAGCAGCCGGGTAAGCTCATGCTCCACAGCCTCACCAATGCCATACCGATCACCTGGCGAAAAGCCATGCAGTACCAGTTCCTCAATATTGAGTTCAATCCTCCTCACCATCACACCCACCCCTTAATCTCAGAGTCAGTCAGCGGCTTCTCCATCTTCACATACTCACTTCGCGCCGCCCTCAATAAATGCTCCATATGCACCACCCCACCTGCATCCGCAGCCAAGAATGCCGCATTCAGCGCAATATTGCGTATATTCCCACCTGCAACATTTAACCGTGCAAGTTTTTCTATATCCAGCCCGTCAGTCGGCGTAGATTTCGGAAAGATCCCTTCCCATATCCGTGCACGCTGCTTAGCATCCGGAAACGGAAAATTAACAATAAAACGTATACGCCGCAAAAAAGCCGTATCTACTGCACTCTTCATATTAGTAGTCAGTATTGCAAGCCCCCGGTATGCCTCCATTCGCTGCAACAGGTAACTCACCTCAATATTCGCATACCGATCATGGCTGTCCTTAACCTCACTGCGCTTACCGAACAGCGCATCAGCTTCATCAAACAACAATATCGCACCCCCCTCCTCTGCAGCATCAAATACATGCCGCAAGTTTTTCTCTGTCTCACCGATATACTTACTCACAACCTGGCTCAGATCGATCCGGTACAGGTCAAGCCGCAGCTCATTAGCCAGCACCTCGGCCGCCATCGTCTTACCAGTGCCGCTCCCACCTGTAAAGAGCGCACTGATACCCAGTCCACCTGAGCTTTTAGCACCAAAACCCCAGCTCTCGTACACCTTAGCACGCTGCTTTACATGCACTGCGATCTCAAGCAGAGTCTGACGCTGCATCTCCGGAAGCACCAGGTCATCCCATGTCGCGGCAGGTTCAATGCGCTGCGCCAGGTTATCCAGGCGCGGGCGTGCCTGCACCCGGCATGCATCCCATAATAATCTGTCCAGGCCGTTTAAGTCGTTCTGATTTCCAGCATCACTGGATGCCGTGCGGCCTAATGCATCGGCACAGGCATTATGAATAGCTCTTGCACCCATGCTGTACTGCGAGACCAGGGCATCCACATTACTATTAAGATCTGAGGTTACAGAACCAAGTGTATTCTCCCAGATATTTCGCTGCTCACCTGATGTCGGTTTGCCAACATCGATTGTAACCATCGAACGCTCCCGCATTCGCAGCGGTTCTTGTGTTGTGACAAAAAGAGGACTATTTATACGCTCCATCATTTGATTGATCACCATCCTCCTTGCCGCATCATTCATATCCACGTCGTCGCAATCTACCATTAATGCGCTCTTGCCAATTGCTGCTTCACGCTCGCATAACCTGATCAGTGCGTCAAGCTCAGCCGGGACAACCGGAATAAAACCTGCAGATATTACATTCAGGTTCAACCCGAGTGCAACACAGGCTGCTGCAGCAATCTCCCGTTTACCTGCAGCTTCACCGCCGCATAACTGCACCACAGGAAGAGCAGATCTTGCCTCTACCTGCTGCCATACCCCAGCAAGCCGCTCAACAAGCACCTGGTGCGACGGCACCAGATCCGGATGTTCCGGCATACGCAGCGGCTCCACCATTCCTATAAGCCGCTCATCAAGATGATGTACACCCGCAAGATAGTGCAGCACCCGCTCATCGATGCGAAGTATACTGGTAGTAAGTCCACTGCCAGTTCCAACCTCGATCAGCCGCCAGCGGCGAAGCGGTGCATCCGGTGTGATCGCACTCCAGTGTGCATCAGGCAGAGCAGCAAGAGCCATGCTAAAGGTTGGGTAAGCACTCGACGGATCACCCTGTGCATCTGCACATGCCTGCGGGAAGGTACAATCCAGCTCCATTCCTGCACATAACAGCAGCACATCACGCTCGAAAAGTGACAGGCCAAATGTTGTGCACAGCA
>WTCC01000217.1 GCA_013138755.1 Gammaproteobacteria bacterium | reverse complement strand
CGGTGATGAATCAGAATGTCATCTCTACAGCACGCCAAGAAAAGACGATAAGTGTAACAAATATCGACGCTCTATATCGGTCTTTATATGGATAAATTAAGGATATCGGCGTAAAAAGCTATTACCTGACAAGATATGGATAAATAAACGCTATATTTTCTGAATAGCGTAAACAAATCCGACGACGATAGAGGCCGAGCAGTAACTCAAGTAAATTTTACGTCACTAAAGAAGTACTTTTAGTGACTTTTCGCCAGAAAAAGCGAGCCTCTTTTAAAGTCATGTTAGAATCAGACGCTTTGTTTATGCGCCCGTAGCTCAGCTGGATAGAGTACAGGCCTCCGAAGCCTGTGGTCGCTGGTTCGAATCCAGTCGGGCGCACCAATTTTCAACTACAGGCCAACTCCCCACTCTCTCTGCCAGCACAAATACAGCATAACAAAAAAAGCCAGCGCCCAATTTTTAATGGAGCCCCGGCTTTATCTCTAAGTTTAGACGCCTAACTAACGCCTAAAACCAAAACAGGCCTACTTCATATTAGCTATCGAAGACGCCAGTTCGGTCTGTCCCTTTTCAGCCCTGAACTGCTGCCATGCTGCGCTGTCATTATTCATACTTGTTCTAAGTGCGTTTTCCGCGGCCGTCGTCGCCAGAGCCGAATCCATGCCGACTAAGATATACAAAGCACCATTTGGACTGGTTCGTGTCTTATAGATTTTTGTACCCATAAGTGACTCATCAGTAATCTGTTTTGTCACTGAGGTATTTACCTTATCAATCGTTTCAGTGTCAGCAGCACCCGTCACTTCAGCATACTGCTTGACCATATTCTGCACATGAACCTGCATAGACTGAGCCAACTGCACGCGCGCGTCGGTCATCGCCATGTTTTTCATAAAACTGTGCCCAGCCGCTGTTTTAGCTGCAACACCAACAGCTGATACTGCCACACCATCAACCGGCTCATCACAGATCCATCCCGGTGCCGACTCAGAAGGTGCATCAGGAAAAACACAATCTGGTGTATCTGATTTAACGTCATCTGAGCCACATGAGGCGAGTAAAAATGTCGTTGCGAAAGCCAATGCTATACCCGTTTTTAGGTTTCCTATAAAGTATTTCATATAAATATCTCCCATGATGTCTGTCTAAAAATAGTGTCGCCTTATGCCTGCCTATTTCGTTGATTCTTTCTTCACCAAATAATTAATTATTTTAATCAGGTTATCGTAATTACCCGCCATCGAACCACTGGTCTGGTATTTCCCATTAACGATTACTGTCGGTACACCCTGTATTTGATATGCCTTTTGTTTCTTCTTGGCTTTTCTCACCATAGTGTCGACAGCAAATGAATTATATTCCTCAAGAAACTGCTTTCTATCTACCCCATTTTGAGAGACAAAATTTACCATATGCTCTTTTTTATTTAATCGGTTTTTATCTTTATGTATCGCCTCAAATATTTTTCCATGCACTTCCTCTATTACACCCATATTGCTTAATGCGTAATAAGCTCGTGCTTGAATCTCCCAATCTGGTCTAAATATTGCGGGGACTCGTTTAAACTCGACATTTGCTGGTTTCGACTTTTTCCATGACTTTATGAATGGCTCAAAAGAGTAACAATGGGTGCAGCCGTACCAAAAAAACTCTAACACCTCAACCTTATCGCCACTCACAGCAACTTGCTGGGGAAGCTCTTTATAATGAACACCTTCTTTATAGCTCTCGGCCTGGCAGGCTATGGCACTAATAATTAAAAATATAAATACGAGTAACTTTTTCATACTAACTTATCTCTCTTCTTCTTATAGTTGTATAACGTTAGATTAAGGAACCACGGTATCGATAACTATATCGAGTACCGCTGTCGCTGATTTAGTTTCTACATCGATGCTACCCAGGTAGTCACCACTCTGCGCAATGGCTGCACCCGATTTCGTCACTCTAGCTGATACCACCAGCTGGCTGAAGGCGCTGATATTCATACCATCAACCATTGCCATACTGTCATCCAGTATCACCTTAGCGGGCAGGTCTGCAAGCTTAATCCGCTTAGCTGCCAGCGGCATCCGAGGCCCTTGCTTAGCTTTAGCATAGACAAAAACCAGATCGTCTGCATTAAATTTCTCACGTGCTTCTTTGCTGATATCAATCATCACAGTCAAACTTGTCGAAACAGCATTCTCACCTGTTGCCTGTAATGGCTCTGCATTTACTCTGATGTCCAACAATGCTTCGAGTTCAGGCATTTCTTTTCCTTGAGCGACCAATTGATCTCGCGACTTGGCAACGACACCTATTATCGACCGCATAACATCGTCTTCTTTCGCTGTCGGCAACAGTTTTAATAATCGATCGATCGCTGTTTGGTATTCTCCCGCCTGATAAGCAGAAACCCCGGCAAACCATAGTACATTAGCGTTATCAGGCTCAAGCTTATATGCTTTCTCTACCTGCTGAACGGCCTTAGGAGTAAAAGCACGGTTATTAGTTAGCGCGATTACCTCAGCACTTTCTAACAGTAACTGCGCATTTTCAGAGTCCTGTTCCAAAGCAACTGCAAAAGCGTTCGCCGCCAGCTCAGATCGTCCCAGATGCTTATGCGATCGACCAAACATTATCCATTCTTCGGCACTACCACCATTCTTCTCAATGTGCGCTTCTAGCTTGGCGGCCATTTCCTCAACTGACAGCTGTTTTTTTACTGGTGTTTGATCTGCTGCAAATGTCTCATCACTCACGGTGTGCATACCAAGTTCGAGATACAGCAGTAACGCTAACATGGGGACAAAGACAGTAATCATTAACGCTAACGCCGGACGACGCTCTGCTGTGCCGGTATAGTGTAGTGCAGCCGTCTGCTGATTCTCAGCAGGGATATCGAGCAACAACTCCTTATCAAGCTCTTCTCTTGCTGCTTTATAAAAGACCTGATCTATTCGACCTTCTTTTAAATCGAGATCTAACTCTTTTATTTTTTCATCATTGATACTTAAATTACTATCTTTATATGCCAGCGAACTATTTTTTCTGACTCTCAATAGCGGATAAACCAATATCCCTATGGCAACCAGCAACATAAGAATTAATATTACCCAGAACATGATATTCATCTTTATTTTTCACCCTGCTCTGCGTCTAAATCTGCATGAAGATTTTTAACTCTCTCGATATCTTCTTCGCTCATGCTTTCTTGCGATGGCTCTGACGACTGCGACCGCATAAAACGTATTGCATAAATCAAACCCATAATGAACACGATTAATGGCCCAAACCACAACAGCCAGGTCATTGGTTTAAACGGCGGACGATATAACACGTAATCACCGTATCTCTGCACCATGAAGTCGATAATCTCATCTTCTGTTTTTCCATCCATCAACATGGTGTAAATCTCAAGCCGTAAATCTTTGGCCAGATCCGCATTTGATTCTGCAATATTTTGATTCTGACAAACCAGGCAGCGCAACTCATCACTTAATTTATGAAAAACTTTTTCAGTGTCGGGCGAATCAAATTTAAACGTTTCAATCGGGGCGGCGATAGCCCTAACTACAAAAGATAGAGCGACAGCAAGCATTATGATAGAGAGTGTTTTATTCATGAAACAGTTTTAATTAAATAATTTTATTTGTTTAAAGTTTCCATTACCGTCATCAAGGCATCAAACTTTGCCTGATCTGACAATGGGCCTATCACCTTATGGCGAATGATACCTTGTTGATCGATTAAAAATGTTTCTGGCGCACCATAAACGCCCCAATCAATCGCAATCCGACCATCGCGATCTGCAGCTATTGCCTGATAAGGGTTACCTAGTTTTGCCAACCACTGCTTAGCATCACTCGCTTCGTCTTTATAATTTAAACCGATGATTCTTACGCCCTGGCGGCTTAAATATTTTATCGTTTCATGCTCCTGACGACAGGCAAAACACCAGCTTGCCCACACATTAACCAAGGTCACGTGGCCGATTAAATCTTTATTTGAAAAGCTTCCTTCTTGCAGCAATAGTGGTAACTCAAACTCGGGAGCAGGCTTACCTATTAGAGGTGAAGGGACTTCCCGCGGATTTAAAGTTAAACCCACGGCTAAAAAAATGACTAACACCGAAAATATGATGAGCGGCATAAAACGACGTAATAATGTTGGCTGCACGTTTCCCATAATGATCAGGCGTTACCAGTTGCTTCACTAACTGGCTCAAGCGACCGAGCAGACTTTCGTTTTGCTTTTTGCCGATAGCGTTTATCACTTACTGCCAGAAGACCACCGAAAGTCATAAACAGAGTACCTAACCATATCCATCGAATCATTGGTTTGTAATAAACCCGCATACTCCATGCTCCGCCCTCTAGCTCTTCACCCAGGGCTGCATACAGATCTCGAAATAATGTTTTATCGATCGATGCATCCGTCATCGGATTACCCTTGCCACTATATATTCTTTTTTGCGGCAGCAAGTCTCCTGACTTTTCTCCACCGCGCCACACCTCAATTACCGCTTCGTCTGCTATGTAATTCGGGCCATTAACTTTTCGTACGCCTTGAAAACGGAATTCATAACCAGAGATGTTATAACTGCTACCCGGTACCATACGCAGATCTTTTTCTTCACTGTAAGTAACTGTCGTTGTCACGCCGACAACGAACACTGCTATGCCAAGATGTGCCACTACCATGCCGATATAGGAAAGCGATAATTTCAGCTTTTTGGATATACGCTCGAACAATTCTTTTAATGTAGTGAGTGCTACCCACAGTGCTCCAGCAAACCCCAGACCAGTCGCCACATTTAATTTATCTTCAATCAAAAACGGCAATAACAAACCAATCACTAATGAGATAATAAAAAAGAATATGCTTACCTTAGCAATCCGCGCGACATTATCGCCTTTCCAACGCACAGCAGGACCAACACCTAATAGTATCAACAACGGAATCGCCACGAATGAAAACATGGTATCAAAATAAGGCCTGCCCACTGATATCTTACCGATACCAAACGCATCCACGACCAGCGGATACATGGTACCAACGAACACCGCCGTTGCTGCTGTCAGAAAAATGATGTTGTTTAATAACAATGCTGTTTCCTTAGAAAACCAGGTGAACCGCCCATAGCTAACAACAGTCGCAGAACGCCATGCGTACAAACCAAGAGAACCGCCGATTACGACGACGAGGAAGGCAAGAATAAAAACACCACGAGCAGGGTCTGTAGCAAACGCATGCACTGAAACCAGAACACCTGAACGGACGATAAACGTACCCAACAAACTTAATGAAAAGGCGAGTATCGCCAGCAACACTGTCCAGCTTTTAAACACGCCACGTTTCTCTGTACTCGCCAATGAATGAATCAATGCGGTACCCACCAACCACGGCATGAATGATGCATTTTCAACGGGGTCCCAGAACCACCAACCGCCCCAGCCCAATTCGTTATAAGCCCACCAGCTACCTAGTGCGATACCGAAGGTCAGAAAGCTCCAGGCAATCGTTGTCCACGGACGCGACCACCTTGCCCATGTTGCATCTAACTTGCCGCCAAGCAATGCCGCAACAGCAAAAGCAAAGGCGACAGAAAAACCGACGTAACCCATGTATAACATTGGCGGATGAATAATAAGACCTGGGTCCTGCAACAATGGATTTAATTCACTGCCATCGAGTGGCGCCGGGAAAATTCGTTCAAACGGATTTGAGGTAAATAACATGAACGCTAAAAACCCCGTACTGATCATCGCCATAACAGCTAACACACGTGCCATTAATATCTCAGGCAAGTTCCTACTGTAGATTGCGACCGCAATCGTCCACAGCGAAAGGATTAACGACCACAGCAGCAAGGAACCTTCATGTGAGCCCCACACGCCCGAGATTCGGTACATCAATGGCTGTACAAGATTAGAATGTCTGGATACGTACAATACTGAAAAATCATGCACGATGAACGCTTGCGTTAACGCTGCATAAGCTAAGCCAACAAACAAAAACTGCGTTAACGCAGCCGGCCTTGCCATGGAGATTAAGGCACTGTCATTTTTAGCTGCACCGATTAACGGCACGATACTTTGCACTATGGATATAGCGAAAGCGATGATTAGGGCAAAGTGACCAAGTTCAGGAATCATAATTATTCTCTAAGCAAATTGTCGACGACTGTCTTTTAGAGTTTAAACTTCACTACTGCATTTTTTGCTTAGCAGCTTCTTCGGAAGCCTTTAGTGCATCAGCAACTTCTGGCGGCATATAATTTTCATCATGCTTTGCTAGCACTTCTTCGGCAATAAATAATCCGCCAGGCTGTAGGCTGCCCATGGCGACGATACCCTGCCCTTCACGAAATAGATCAGGAAGAATACCGGTGTACTGAACTGTTACCGTTTCTGTATTATCAGTCAGATCAAACTGCACATCTAAACTGTCAGGCTTACGGTTTACCGTACCATCAACGACCAGACCGCCGATACGAAACGAATGATTCTCTGGCGCTTCACCTGCGATCACCTGTGTCGGGCTATAAAAATACAGCAAGTTTTCCTGGAATGCGGTTAAGCCCAAAACAGCAGCAACCGTCACGCCAAACAAAACACCAATCACTAAAACTTTTCGACGACTTCTTTTATTCATAATAATTACGTTAATCTACTTAACGCCTTACACTTCATATTAACTAGATGATTTATTGATAACAGCTTCACGCTTAATCGCGCGCTTTATGCGAGCGATGGTTTTTTTACGCTGTAACATCGGTGAGACAATATTGAGCACTATAACGACTAATGTAAGCGCATAGGATGTCCATACAAAAAATGCATAGCCACCCATATTAAAAAATTCTGACCAGTTCATTATAACTTCTCGATTAATTCTCTGACCCAACGGCGATTACGATCTCGGTACAGCGCCTCATTTCTCGTTCTTACCAAAACCACGGCGCCATAAAACAATTTAAAGGCCACCGCCATTAATAATAGTGGAATCAGCATATCGATATGCATTGACGGTTTATCAAATTTTGCCACTGTCGCGCCCTGGTGCAAAGTATTCCACCACTCAACAGAATAATGAATTATAGGGATATTAACCACACCCACGATGGCTAGTAAGCCACTGGCTTTATCTGCGCTACGCTGATCTTCGATGGCTGACTGCAGCGCCATATAGCCAAAGTATAAAAATAGCAAAATTAACTCGGATGTTAATCGGGCATCCCATACCCAGTATGCGCCCCACATAGGTTTACCCCAAAGCGAGCCTGTCACCAACGCCAAAAAGGCGAAAGAAGCACCAATTGGCGCACTTGCGGCAGCAACCATGTCGGCCAGACGAATCTGCCAGATCATACCAATCGCTGCCGACGTCGCCATCACCATATAAATAAACAGCGACATCCATGCTGCTGGCACGTGTACAAAAATGATGCGGTAGCTTTCACCTTGTTGGTAATCCGTCGGCGCGACGAATAAACCAAGATATAGACCGTATACGCCAATCAACAAGGCGCTGATAGCAAACCACGGGATAATCATGGCTGACATGCCATAAAAATGCTTGGGTGATGAAAAACGCTGTATCCAGTTCCACATAATAATTTCTTTATTTATCTCGTCAACCAGCCGTCGACCGTTATCTCGAAGCCGTAATTCTTAAAGCCACTGCAGTCGCTAAAGGCGCCAGCGAAGCGGCCAACGCCAGCATCGCAGCAAGAAAAGTTAGCTGACCCTTTACACTCAGACCATCTGTAGCCACATCAACCGCATTGGCACCAAAAATCAATATCGGAATGTACAACGGCAGAACGATTAAAGACAGCAAAACACCGCCTCGGTTCACTGCTACCGTCAATGAAACCCCGATTGCGCCGATTAAGCTTAATACCGGTGTACCCAATAGCAAACTATATACCAAAACACTCACTGCATCGGCAGGCAATGACATAAACAAACCCAACAATGGCGCAATTATCACCAACGGCAAGCCCGTTAGCAGCCAATGCGCCGTAACCTTGGCAAACACTAGAATCATTAGCGGATTTGGACTCAGCATGAGCTGATCCAGCGAGCCGTCATCATAGTCTTCTTTAAATAATCGATCCAACGA
>WTCC01000018.1 GCA_013138755.1 Gammaproteobacteria bacterium | reverse complement strand
CTCATGTGCCAGGTGTTGCCCTGGTCGTCTACACCCGGTATCAGGATTAATCCTAATATCGCAATGCTATAGACGATAACGATTAAGATTAACGGCGCCTGCATCCGGCGTAAAAATAATGCAGTTACTTCATTCATGATGAACTTTCATGTTCGAATGCAGCTTATTGAGAATGTGGGTTTTCGTTATCGCTCAAACCGAGACGCTTCTATCATGAGTAGGATGACTGAGATAATGTTTGCCAGCATAGCGCCACCGCTAAGTGCCACAATAGTAGACATGGCGCTTACGGTGAGACCCGTCTGTTGCACATGTTCAGCAAACGTCCAGACGATAGCTGCAGCGATAAGTTGTACCATGGCAACCAGGCTAGTTGCTAATAACATTGCACCCATCTGAGATTTGTCGCCAAATTTCATTATCGTTGCAATAAGGTTAACAACGATGACTGCAAACAGTTCATACACATTGTGGTGTGAAGGATCTTCTATCTCGCCATAAAAAAAACCGAAATTCAGGGTGAGGGCGAGTATCATGAAAAAGCTGAATATTACTTTTTCCAAGTTCATAGAAAGAGCTCCTGATGATTATGTTATTTTTTTATATTACTATAAGTCTTGAGTGTGCAGATGTAAATGCTCATGGCAAGATGAGTCATCTGCTAAATAAGTTATGTAGTATCTCTGTATAGACTTCTGTCAGTTGTTCTAGCTGCAATACATTTATATTTTCGTCTATCTTGTGGATGCTTTCATTGATAGGACCAAGCTCTATGACCTGAGCACCTGTAGGAGCGATGAATCGTCCATCCGACGTTCCACCTGCGGTAGATAATTCTGTATCTATATCGCATATGGATTTTATTGCTTTTTTGGTGGCGTCGACTAACTCACCACCTGGTGTTAGGAATGGCTGTCCGGATAGTGTCCAGTCGAGTGAGTATTTTAATTGACGGTCATCGAGGATTTTTTCTAATCGCTGCTTGATTACTGCATCGGTGAGTTCTGTAGAAAAACGCAGGTTAAACTGCACGTTTAAATCCCCTGGTATGACGTTGCTGGCACCTGTACCACCATTTATGTTTGAAATCTGGAAACTTGTCGGTGGAAAATAGTCGTTGCCGTCATCCCATACTTCGTCGCAGAGGTCCTGTAAGGCTTCAGAAAATAGATGTATGGGGTTTTTCGCAAGATGTGGATAGGCGATGTGACCTTGCACGCCGTGTATCGTTAGGTCGCCAGAAATAGAGCCGCGACGGCCATTTTTGATGACATCGCATAATGTGTCTGTGCTCGAAGGTTCGCCAACGAGACACCAATCGATTTTTTCATTTTTGTTTGTCAGGTACTCGATAACTTTTACCGTGCCTTCAGTGGCGGGACCTTCTTCATCGCTGGTGATCAAAAAAGCCACTGACCCTGCTATTTCTTTTCCGTCAGAAAAGAAATTTTCGCAAGCGCAGACCATCGCTGCGATACTGCTCTTCATGTCGGCAGTGCCGCGACCTGTCATGATGTTATCGCTTATCGTCGGAGTAAAAGGGTCGCTGCTCCATTTTTCAACTGGTCCTGTTGGTACTACATCTGTGTGTCCTGCGAAAACAAACAGGGGAGATTGGTCGCCATGTCTCGCCCAGAGGTTGTCTACATCGCCGTAACGGAGATTTTCTATATCGAAACCTATGGCGCTTAATCTATCTGCAATAATTTTTTGGCAGCCTAGATCATCAGGTGTGACAGATGGGATGCTGATGAGTTGTTTGGCTAGATCTAATGTGTCTGTCATTTCTATAGTGATTTTTTTAATTGTTGTTTCAGGTCGTTTTGTTGTTCGGTTGATAGTGGTTTGTCATCCATGGTGCTTATGGTGAAATAGTCTAAAGCTTTTTCACCTGCAGTCGAGATTCTGGCATTGAGGACCTTGCAATCACAGTCGATAAAAACTTTCGCAATAGTCGCTAGTACGCCAGTGCGATCGATCGTTTCGATTGTTATTAGCGTTGCGTTATTGTCGCCTGTGTTTTCAAAGCTGGCAACGGTAGGTGTTGCGAAGTATTTGTGTTTGCGGTCGCTGCTTAGAGTTGTCTGACGTGCCTCGGTTTCATTGTTTAATTTATCTGTGATGCGATGTGCTATCTGATCTGCCATCATCTCCATCTCTGAGCTGTTTATGTTAACAGGTGTCAGGCGAAAAGATTGCAGCGCGTAGCCGTCGCTGGCATTGATGAGCTGTGCATTGACGATATCGACTTCATTATTGCTTAGTGTGCTGGCTACGTCATAAAAAATATGTTCTCTATCTTTCATGTATATCAGCAATTGAATGCTGTTGCTGGATACGTGTACACGTGTTTTTATCAGTGGTGTATCTAGTATGTTTTTTTGTTTGGCGTCAATGATAAGTGACGTGTGCCAGGCAATCTGGCCATAGGTATGACTCTGAAAATAATCAGCGCTCAGTGTGTCCCATAATTCATTGGTCTGGTGCGAGTTGATTCCCTGCAATTCAAGCCGTCGTAAACTGGCTGTTTGTATTTCGACTATATTGGTTTCTTTGTCGATCTTCTGGTCGGATTCATTTAGATCCAGCCCTTTGTTCAGCAATGCTGCAGTTTTATTGTAGAGTTCGCCAAGTAATTTATCTTTCCAGTCGTTCCATTGCTTCGGATTGGTGCCCCTGATATCTGATATGGTGAGCAGGTAAAGATAATCCAGACGTTCGAGTGACCGCATTTGTTTTGCAAACGTTCTTATCACATCAGGATCACTTATATCTTTTCGCTGTGCGGTCAAGGACATGATTAAGTGATTTGCTACTAGCCAGCTAACCAGCTCACTGTCTTTCTCTGGTAAGCCATGTAAGTTACAGAATTGTTTGGCATCAACTGCGCCTAGTGTGGCGTGGTCACCTTGTCTGCCTTTCGCTATGTCGTGAAACAGACCGGACAGATATAAGAGCCCTGGATTCGACAGATGTTGAAATACACCGCTGGCCAGTGGGAACTCGTGGCAATAATCAGGTACGGATAAACGCCGCATGTTTCGGATGACAAATAATGTGTGCTGATCGACGGTGTAAACATGAAACAAGTCGTATTGCATCCTGCCAACGATAGAATCAAAAGCAGGCAGATAAGCAGCAAGAATCCCGTAACGGTTCATGCGTCTAAGTTCATGAGTAACGCCACGGGAGCCTGTTATTATTTTAATGAATAATTGATGTGCACGGGGTGATTGCCTGAACTCGTCATCGATTAAGTCTTTGTGTTCTCGTATCTCTCTAATAGTCGCTGCCCGAACTCCCTGAATCTCAGGATAGGTTTGGAGTACTGTAAACATTTCGAGAATGGCGTAAGGGTTATCTCTAAATACTTTGTCATCTGTCGTTTCGAGGTATCCATTTCTTACCTGGAAGCTACTATTTATCAGTTCCGCTTCTTCATTGACATCGGCGTAGATGATAACTTCTCTGAAATGTTGCAATAGCATTTCGTTCAAACGCTCCAGTTCGATAACAGTTCGATAATACTGTTGCATGAACTGTTCGATAGCTTCGTTCTTAGGGTCTACCTCGTTGTCGCGAAAACCAAATTCGATGGCCAGGTCTCGTTGATAGTCGAACAACAGACGATCTTCACGACGGCCTGCCAGGTAGTGCAGGCTGCAGCGGATATGCCACAGTAGATGCTGACCCTCTAATAGTGTGCTTAATTCATCCTCTAGCAAGAAATCTTCTTTGACTAGATCGTGCAAACTGTTCGCGTTGAAATGTCGTTTAGCAACCCAGCCGATCATCTGAATGTCGCGCAAGCCGCCATGACTTTCTTTGATATTGGGTTCGAGGTTATAAGCGGTGTCGTTATATTTTCCGTTACGCTGAATCTGCTCGTCGAGTTTGGCCTGGAAGAATGATTTTGAATCCCATATGTGGTCGGCATTGGTTTTCTCTTTCATGGTAGAGAAAAGTTTTTCGCTGCCTGCTAGCAGTCTGGATTCCATTATATTGGTTGCAACAGTGATATCTTTTGTTGATTCTTCGATGCATTCATCAACGGTGCGCACGCTGTGACCGATTTCTAATCGTATGTCCCAGAGCAGTGTCAGCAGTTTTTCCAACAGATCTTTAGTGTTCTGATTCTCTTCTTCTTTCAAAAGAATCATTAAATCAATATCTGATTTTGGATGCAGCTCACCACGTCCATATCCACCGACGGCGATCAGCGAGATTTCCTGATCGATGTCTTTGAACAGATAGGTGTATGTCGAATAAATTAATTGATCGATAAGATAGGAGCGGCCAAAAACTACAGTGTTTACGTCACGACAATCTTCATAGATTGATTTGAGCCCTTCATCGATGCTAAGGACTGTGTCTTTTAATAACTTAATGATAGCAGGATTAATCAGCTCATCAGGTGAGTCACTCGTGCTGTCTTGCAGCTGTTTCTTCAGCGCCGTGAAATCAACTAGAGTGCTGATAGCTGATTGGTCTATAGAAGTATTATCTGTTATGTGAATCGCCAGCGATTCAGGGTGTTGTTCTTTAGCCAATGTCATTAAATTTCATCGCCTTCGCACTGGGTCAAGATATCATGACCGTCGTCTGTGACTAAAATAGTGTGTTCCCATTGAGCAGAGGCGCTGTGGTCTTTGGTGACGACAGTCCAGTTGTCATTGAGCAACTTAACGTGTCGCTTGCCGGCATTAATCATTGGTTCGATGGTAAATATCATCCCGGGTTCGAGTACAACGCCTGTGCCTGCTTTACCATAGTGCAGTACTTGTGGGTCTTCATGAAACCCCAGGCCTATGCCATGCCCACAATATTCTCTGACGACTGAGAAGTTATTTGCTTCGGCGTGACGTTGAATGGCGTGTCCGATGTCGCCTAAGTGCGCGCCAGGTTTTACTAATTCTATTCCGAGTTTGATACATTCATGCGCGATTTGGCTGACGCGTTGTGCGCGTATCGGCGGTTCGTCGACAAAGAACATTTTGCTGGTGTCGCCGTGGTAGTCATCCTTGATAACGGTAATATCAATATTGATGATATCGCCTTTTTTTAATTTTTTATCACTGGGTATGCCGTGGCAGATCTGATGATTCACTGATGTGCAGATCGATTTGGGAAAGCCGTGGTAATTCAGTGGGGCAGGAATAGCCCGCTGTACATCCACGATATAATCATGGCAGATTTTATCGAGTTCATTGGTCGTTATGCCTGCTTTTACATGCGGGCGAATCATCTGAAGAACCTCTCCAGCAAGCCGTCCGGCAACGCGCATTTTTTTGATTGCGGGTGCGTCTTTGATTAATATTGCCATACAGTTTTTATCTTATAATTCAATTAGTTAGTTTGACATCTTGTGTTCTTCAGGAATTAATTTTTATTGTTAATATCTGCTGAATATGGTATAAAGCGCCCGCACTGAGAAAACTTGGTGCAAAAGAGCGATATTTTTGTGTTCCTGATTACGTGATCTGCGCAACCAGTGCTAACTATATCTTATTTAAATACGCACATATACCGTCACATGTGATTGGGTGCTGATTTAAGCAATTTTTATTGCTGAGTCGGTTTTTACATGGGGTATATGGAGGCCTAACCCTAACTTGGAGAATACCTATGTCTACTACATCTATGCGCCTGATGCTTGAAGCTGGCGTGCATTTTGGTCATCAAACTCGTTTCTGGAATCCTCAAATGTCTGAGTACATTTTTGGCTCACGAAATAAAATTCACATAATTAATCTTGAAAAAACTTTACCGCTATATCTTGATGCGGTAAATGCGCTAGGCAAAATTGCAGCTGATCGTGGCAGCATTCTTTTCGTTGGTACTAAACGTGCGGCACGAAATATCATGTCTGAAGAAGCGCAACGTTGTGGTATGCCATACGTTAGTCACCGTTGGTTGGGTGGCATGTTGACTAATTATAAAACAATCCGTCAATCGATCAATCGCTTGAAAGAATTGGAAGAGATGTCAGAGAACGGTGGTTTTGACCGTCTGAACAAAAAAGAGCAGCTGATGTTGACTCGAGAAATGATCAAGAAAGATAAAGTTCTTGGTGGTATCAAGGACATGAAAGGTCTGCCTAGCGCGATATTTGTTATCGATGTAGGTCACGAAGATATTGCTATTAAGGAAGCAAATACTTTAGGTATTCCAGTATTCGGTATTGTTGACTCTAATAATTCTCCAGATGGTGTTGATTATGTTATTCCTGGAAATGATGACGCGATAAAAGCTATTCAATTATATGCACAAGGTATCGCAGATGCGATTATCGAAGGCCGTGCATCTGCCGTTATTCAGCGTAAGGAAGAACCTAAAAAAGCAGCGCCAAAAAAAGCAGCAGCTAAACCTAAAGAAGAAGCTAAGCCTAAAGAAGAAGCTAAGCCTAAAGAAGAAGCGGCAGAAGCGCCTGCTGAAAAAGCTCCAGTAGAAGCGGCACCTGCTGAAGCAGTCGTTGAAGAAACAACTGAAGCGACTGAAGAAAAAGCGGCTGCTCCTAAGAAGAAAGCAGCGCCTAAGAAGAAAGCAGCCGTTAAGAAAAAAGCTGCACCTAAAAAGAAAGCAGCGCCTAAGAAGAAAGCAGCACCTAAGAAAAAAGCAGCTGCAAAAGATGCTGAGTAAGGTTTAGGTTTAACACTTTTAAAAATTTTATGTAAAGAGGTAACTGTGATGCAAATTACAGCTTCAATGGTTAAAGAACTGCGTGAACGTACAGGTTCAGGCATGATGGAATGTAAAAAGGCGTTACAAGAAACAGAAGGCGATCTTGAAACGGCTATCGAGAATATGCGCAAATCTGGTTTGGCAAAAGCAGATAAAAAAGCGGGACGTGTCGCTGCTGAAGGCCGTGTTGTCATCGCTATAAGTGATGATGGAAAATCGGCAGCAGTAGTCGAAGTTAACTGTGAAACTGATTTCGTTTCAGGTGGCGATGATTTTCTTTCATTCGTGACAGCCATCGCTAACACAGCATTGGCAAATCAGCCGGCTGATGTTGCGGCGCTATCAGAGATGAAACTCGATGGTTCTGATGAAACGGTCGAAGAAGCACGTAAAGCTAAGATCGCTAAGATCGGTGAAAATATGCAGCTTCGTCGTTTTGAATTGCTGACTTCAGAAGATGGACGTTTTGGCAGTTATCTGCATGGCGCTCGTATGGGTGTGTTGGTCGAGATGGTCAATGGTAATGATGAACTGATCAAAGATGTTGCTATGCATATCGCAGCTAGCAGCCCGATGTGTGTGAGCGAGGCTAACGTGCCCGCCGATGTGCTTGAAAAAGAAAAAGACATATTGCGTGCGCAGGCACTGGAAAGTGGCAAGCCTGCAGACATCGTCGAGAAGATGCTAACAGGACGCATACGTAAATATCTTGCTGAGATCACATTACTTGGACAGTCTTTTGTTAAAGACCCTGACAAGACAGTTGAAACGTTACTTGCAGACGCTGGTGCAACGGTTAATAACTTCGTCCGTTATGAAGTTGGCGAAGGCATCGAGAAAAAACAGGAAAACTTTGCCGACGAAGTAATGGCGCAGATAGGCGGTTAAGTTTAAAGCTGAATCAGAAGACTGAAGCAAGTACATCCATCAGGGGACGTTTTTATAGATGAGTCGATACATAGGTAAACCAGTCGGTTTCATCAATGGCTTCTATAAAAGTAGCTGGCAGCGTTTGCCGTTTAAGATTGACAATATGCTTTGAAACAAAGACCGGGGGTATCTCCGGTTTTTTGTGTGTAGCCAATAATTATAAAATCAAACAAGGCTCGGAAGACAGTAAGCCTAACGTAGGAGTTAAACCATGACATCAGCACCAGTTATCTATAAACGTGTTTTGCTAAAGCTCAGCGGTGAGGCGCTCATGGGTGATCTTGATTACGGGATTGATGCCAGTATGTTAGCCCGTGTTGCTGCTGAAGTTGCAGAAGTCGTAAATATGGGGGTCGAGGTTGCGTTAGTTATCGGTGGTGGCAATATTTTCAGAGGTGCAGGACTCGTTCAATCGGGTATCGACAGAGTAACTGGCGACCATATGGGAATGTTGGCCACAGTGATAAACAGCCTTGCTATGCAAGATGCGCTAGAGAAACAAGGCATGAACTGTCGTGTTATGTCTGCTATTAAGATCAACCGTATGTGTGAGGAGTATGTGCAACGTCGCGCGGTGAGGCATCTGGAAAAAGGTCGGGTTGTGATCTTTGCTGCAGGCATAGGTAATCCATTCTTTACTACAGATACCGCTGGTTGTTTACGTGCAGTCGAGATAGGCGCAGACAGTGTGCTCAAAGCAACAAAAGTTGATGGTGTCTATGACTCTGATCCGGTAAAGAACCCAGATGCTGTACGTTATGAATCGCTATCTTATGATGAAGTGCTTAATAAAAATCTACAGGTGATGGATGCAACTGCAATCGTCTTGTGCCGTGATAATAATCTACCGCTTCGAATATTTAATTTGAATACAAGTGGTGCGCTACCGGCAGTTATGAGAGATAAAACAATCGGTACAATAGTAGTTAATAGTTAGATGCTTTTAATTATATTTTTTACAGTTACCGCGAGTGTCAGACTCGCACTGATAGGAGTGAAGTAAGTGATTGATGAAATTCTTACAGACGCAGAAACACGAATGGGTAAAAGTGTTGACTCATTGCGAAGTGAATTAGTAAAGATAAGAACGGGTCGTGCACACCCGAGTTTATTAGATCAGATAGTGGTGGATTACTACGGTACTGATACCCCGATAAACCAGGTGGCAAATGTGACGGTAGAGGATTCTCGAACACTCGCTGTCGCACCCTGGGAAAAACAGATGGTTGCAGTCGTTGAAAAAGCCATCATTAATTCAGGCCTGGGTCTGAACCCGGCAACTACGGGTAACCTGATCCGTATCCCGATGCCGCCACTGACAGAAGAGCGTCGTCGAGAGTTAGTTAAAGTTGTAAAAGGCGATGGCGAGAGTGCCAAGATAGCTGTCCGTAACATCCGACGTGATGCTAACGGAGACTTTAAAGACTTATTGAAAGAAAAAGAGATCTCTGAAGATGAGAGTCGAGATGGAGAAGATTCGATTCAGAAACTGACAGACAGGTTTGTCGCCAGTGTCGATGAAGTGGTTGCAGTTAAAGAAAAAGAATTGATGGAAATTTAGGGAATAACTGGTTAATTAAGCACATGAGTGATGATTTAACTGGTAGTGCTCAGAGCCTGCCGCGCCATATTGCTGTGGTGATGGATGGCAATGGTCGCTGGGCTAATAAACGTTATCTGCCGCGAGTTGCAGGCCATAAAGCCGGGGTGAATGCAACACGTAGAATTGTAGAAAATTGTGCTAAGGCTGAAATAGAAGCGTTGACTATCTTTGCTTTCAGTAGTGAAAATTGGAATCGTCCTGTGGAAGAGGTTAGTAGTCTGATGGCATTATTCATTACGACCATCAGTGCTGAAGTGAAAAAGCTGAATAAAAAAAATGTTTGTGTCAGCTTTATAGGAGACCGTTCTCGATTTTCTGACAAGTTGCAAGACAGTATTAATGAATCTGAGCGGCTGACAAAAGACAATACCGGGTTGCACTTAAACATCGCTGCAAATTATGGTGGACGGTGGGATGTTGTCAATGCTTGTAAGAAGCTGCTCGTTCAAGTTGAGAATGACGAAATATCAGTGCAAGACATAGATGAAGGATCGTTTTCTGCGTCTATGTCTTTAGGTGATTGCCCACCACCAGATCTGTTTATCCGTACAGGTGGTGAGCAGCGTATAAGTAACTTTTTAATCTGGCAGTTAGCGTATACAGAGTTGTATTTTGTCGACACCTTATGGCCTGATTTTTCTGATGAGGACTTCGACACTGCTCTGCAATGGTTCGCCGGCAGGCAGAGGCGTTTCGGTAAAACAGGGCAGCAGATAACGACCGAGTTAGTACAAGAAAAAAACTAAAATCAATTATTATTGATTCATAATTAAGAGCTTATTACTAATAAAAATGTTGTATCAACGTATATTAACGGCAATACCACTCGCTGCATTAGTTGTCTGGATTATTTTCTTTCAGCCGACATCCGTGTTTTTTTATCTGGTGTTGTTCATCGTTTTGATCTCTGCCTATGAGTGGGCAAAATTATCTGGTATTCAGAATGCATTTGTAAAAGGAATGTTTGCTGCCGTTGTTGCTGCGCTAACGTGGTCTATGGGGAATTACGTTCCCGTCGTTACTGATTGGGCTATATACATTTCTGTGATGTGGTGGTTCAGTATTACCTACTATCTGAAAACAGCAAAACCTAAGTCAGCAAGCTCAGATCTAAAGCTCGACAAATTATTCATCGCCTTCCTTGTCTTGCCAGCGGCCGCGCTTGCTATGCAAAAAACACATTCGATGCATCAAGGTGCAGATTGGCTCTTTTATGCATTATCTCTGGTGTGGGTCGCAGATATAGGTGCTTACTTCTCGGGTAAAAGATTTGGCAAGAATAAGCTGGCGCCTCACATTAGCCCGGGAAAGACAAAAGAGGGTCTTTTTGGTGCTGTGGTATTAACTTCGTTGTACACTTTACTGGCTAGTTATTATTTTGGTATCGCTACTGAAGTAGCTTTCTTGCTGGTTTTATTGTCGATAATCGTTACTTTTATATCGGTTAGCGGGGATTTGTATTTCAGTTTTTTAAAACGTGAGGCAGGCTTGAAAGACAGTGGCAATATACTGCCTGGCCATGGCGGTATGCTGGATAGAGTTGATAGTGTACTGGCGGCAATGCCAGTATTTTTTGTCGGTTTTAACTGGTGGATAGTCCCGAATATATTATGACGGAATCAAAGCCATCACAGATCACTTTACTCGGCGCGACAGGCAGCATAGGTGTTAGTACCCTTGATGTGATCAGTCGACATACTGAGCGTTATCAGATTCATGCGCTGACAGCGAATACCAGTGTCGAAGCCATGGAAAAATTATGCATTAGATGGTCACCAGCATATGCTGTCATGAGTGATGAGACATCGGCAAAAGAATTATCAGAGCGTCTGCAAAATAGCGATGTCGAGACTCAGGTGTTGGCAGGAGAAGCTGGTTTGTTACGGGTCGTTCAGCACGAAGATGTTGACTGTGTTGTAGCAGCTATTGTCGGGGCGGCTGGTCTTGTCCCAACATTGGCGGCGGCAAGTGCTGGTAAGCGTATTCTGCTTGCAAACAAGGAAGCACTGGTTATGTCGGGTAAGCTGTTTGTTGATACGGCGAAGGAAAACGATGCTGTTTTAATGCCGGTGGATAGCGAGCACAATGCTATCTTCCAATGTTTACCAAATTGCCTGACTAGTCATCATTCATCGGTTAAAATAACGAACCAGAATACTAAAGCTGGAATAGAGCGAATATGGTTGACGGCAAGCGGAGGTCCTTTTAGGGAGTATTCTGCTGACCAGTTGCATGATGTTACACCAGAGCAGGCAGTCAATCATCCTAACTGGGATATGGGTAAAAAGATCTCGGTCGATTCAGCAACGCTGATGAATAAAGGTTTAGAGCTGATCGAAGCGTACTGGTTGTTCGATATGGATATCGCGAACATAGATGTGGTCGTCCATCCACAGAGTGTTATTCATTCTATGGTGACTTATACAGATGGTTCTGTGCTTGCGCAATTAGGTAATCCTGATATGCGTACACCTATTGCACATGCATTAGCCTGGCCGGAAAGAATTGAGTCGGGTGTTGAACCACTGAATATATTTGATGTCGCAAAGTTAGATTTTGAACGACCAGATCTGGATAGATTTCCTTGTTTGCGATTGTGTTATGAAGCGATCAAGGCGGGAGGGTCAGCAACCATAGTGTTGAATGCGGCTAACGAGATTGCTGTATCGGCTTTTCTTGATGAAAAGATTGGTTTCACGGATATAGCTGTTTTAATCGAAAAGACGCTGGATGAAGCGGTTATGACTGAAGACGTTAGTTCGCTTGAGTCAATCTTAGAAGCAGATAGAGCAGCAAGAATAATAACAAATAATTGCATCGCAGAAATGCATTAATAATCAGATACTATGAGCATCATACATAACATTTTTTTCTTTATCGTTGCTATCGGCGTACTCGTGACTTTTCACGAATTTGGACACTACTGGGTAGCGCGTAAAGTCGGCGTAAAAGTATTACGTTTTTCTGTCGGTTTTGGTAAGCCGTTATTCAAATGGACCAGGAAAACGATAGAGGGTGACGATATCGAGTATGTTGTAGCTGCTATACCATTGGGCGGCTATGTCAAAATGCTTGATGAGCGCGAAGGCGATGTGCCTGACTCTGAGAGAAAGCGTGCTTTTAACAACCAGACAATAGGTGCGCGAGCAGCTATCGTCGTTGCTGGTCCAGCTTTTAATTTTATTCTGGCAATTTTTTTATACTGGATCGTTTTCATATTGGGAACAACGGTTGATCGTGCGTTTGTCGGTGAAACGGAAACTGACAGTATTGCAGCCAGTGCAGGTTTTGAAGTTCAGGATGAAGTGTTATCTGTAGGCGAGGAGAAGATTCATTCATGGAACGAATTCAGGCTAGAAATACTTGATCAGGGGCTTGATGGTGGAGCCTTGGCAATACGTGTTCGTGCAACCGATGGGCATGAATATACACGTGCACTAGATCTTGGTGATATGCGCTTGCTGGAAAAAGAAGGTGATATCTTTAAACATCTGGGCTTTTCGCAATGGTGGCCTACATTAAAAGCTGAGATTGGTGGTGTCGTCGAAGGCTCTCCAGCTGAAAAGGCAGGTTTGCAGAAAGGTGATGTTATTCTTGAGGCTGATGGAAAAGAGATAACAGACTGGTTGTCACTGGTTGAATCTATTCGTAACAAACCTAATAAATCTATGTCTTTCAATGTGTTGAGAGATAATATTAATATTGTTTATAATGTAGTGCCAGGCAGCCGTAAGACGGATGATGGCGATCAGGGGTTTATCGGTGCGTATCAGCATATTCCTGAAGAGGTACGTCAGCAGTTGATTACACGACTAGAGTATTCAACATTTGAAGCCATACCCAAAGCCATTGAAAAAACCTGGGACATGTCGACATTAACATTACGCGTGTTATGGAAGATGGTCACGGGTGAGGCCGCTCTGTCAAATATCTCTGGCCCGATAACGATAGCAACCTATGCAGGTGTTACCGCAAGTATCGGTTTAGTATCATTCATTTCATTTCTTGCTGTTATCTCAGTTAGTCTGGGTGTGCTGAATTTACTGCCAGTGCCGATGCTCGACGGTGGACATCTTTTTTATTATCTGATCGAAGTAATAAAAGGATCACCAGTTTCTGAAGCGTTTGAGTTAAGAGGTCAGCAGGTTGGGATGGCTATTCTTGCAGTGTTGATGAGTGTCGCGATTTTTAATGATATACAACGTTTAGTGCAATAGAAGGCTTAGAGGCAGTAATTTTTCATGGTTCATTATTTAAAAATAACTCAGCTACTTGTCATGAGTGTTGCTGATAGGGTAGCCGTCTGCAATATCTTGTATTCTGGTTTTGTTTCTCCTGTCTTTAAATCTGAATAAATCAGAATCAAATAGAGAACGTTTTAGTAGCTGTATGTCTTACATCCGTATATTTTTAACTGTTATTCTGCTGAACAGTATTTGTGTATTAACTGCAAATGCTGATTCATTTATTGTCAGTGAAATAAAAATAGAAGGTTTGCAAAGGTTGCCTGATGGCACTTTGTTAAATTATCTGCCGATTGCAGTAGGTGACCCTATTGATGATAATCAGATTACCTATTCTATAAGCGAGTTGTATAAAACAGGTTTTTTTGC
>WTCC01000186.1 GCA_013138755.1 Gammaproteobacteria bacterium | reverse complement strand
AAATCTAGTCGTTACTAGAAAAAGCACCTAGCAGATTAAGTAGGTGAATAAATATGTTGAAGATGCTCAAGTACATGCCAATGGTGGCAAGTATGTAATTCGTTTGCTCTCCACGAATAATGGCACTTGTATCGTGAAGGATGAAGCCACTCATGATAAAGATTACCGCTGCTGAGATAGCAAGCGACAGTGCCGGAATCTGAAAGAATATATTGCCGATCATTGCAACGATTACAGTCACCATGCCAACCATGAGGAAACCAGCCATGAAGCTGAAATCTTTTTTACTGGTAAGTGCGTAACCAGATAAGCCAAGAAAAATAAGACCAGTGCCACTAAATGCAGTAGCAACAATTTGACTGCCACCCGCCATTTCCATATAAGAATTCAACATCGGTCCGATGCCAAAGCCGAGTAGACCAGTGATGCCGAAAACAACCCATAAACCCTTAGATGAGTTTGCAGTACGAGGCAGTGCAAACCAGATTAAGCCCATTGCTGCTAGCATACTAAATAGGCCAGTGCTTCGAGGTGGTTCAACGGCCATGGATAGGACAGCCATCAGCACACTGAAAAATAGTGTTGCTGATAGTAAAGCGTAGGTGTTCTTTAAAACCTTATTAGTCGCAAGTATCTGTGATTCTGAACGAGCGGTTGATAATGTTTGCATATTCTTACCTTTAATTAAATATTAATGATGATGGGTATAAGCTTAGCATCATATATGTGGTTATACATAAAATCTGTCTTGCTAAATAGACGTATCTGGGACTTAATCTGAGCTAAAAAGTTGCATGTTTTAGTGCTATTCATATTGTGTGGGCATTATTACCCATATCAAGCTCTGCTCTTACCAACATATTGCAGATTATACTGTTTAAGCTTTCTATATAGGGTACGTTCACTGATGCGAAGCTCTTCAGCTACTTTTGCGCGGTGACCGTCATGCTGATGCAGTAATGACTCGATGTGTGTGGCTTCGACGTCGGTCAGTGAGCGATTTGTGTTGGGTGTGTTTTTAGTGCTATTACCATTGCCATTTAATGATATATCGTTGACTGAATGGGCACGCATTGATGAAAAATTATTTAATTTTAATAAGTCGGGTGTGATCATGCCACCAGTAGAGATGACGACAGCTTTCTGTATTATATTGTGTAATTCACGGATATTTCCGGGATAATCGTAGGCTTCTAATACTTCCAATGCGTCATCGGAAATCCGACCTGCAGCTCCATTTTGTGCTTTGGTTGTATCCAGCAAGGCTTTGACGATAGGTCGAATATCGGCACGTCGTTCGCGTAATGGTGGAATCGTGATAGAAATGCCGGCGATTCTATAGTATAGATCAGCTCTGAAGGTACCTTGTTCAACCATCTGACGCAGATTGTTGTGTGTCGCACATATGATGCGTACATCGACATGCAGGTCTTCGCGTCCGCCTAATCGACGATAGAAACCCGTTTCCAATGCTCGCAGCAAGCGACCCTGCAGAGCGAGGGGAATTTCACCGATTTCATCCATGAATAACGTACCGTTTTCAGAGGCTTCAATCAGGCCATGACGACGTCCCACGCAGCCTGTAAAGGCGCCGCGCTCATGGCCGAATAATTCACTTTCAAATATGCCTTCTGATATAGATGCGCAATCGATAGCAATAAATGGTTGTGCTTTACGATCGGATTTATTGTGGATAAATTTGGCAGCCAGTTCTTTGCCGACACCACTTTCGCCATTTAAGAGGATAGGCACATCTGACATTGCGGCACCTGACATCTCTTCGATACAGGCTAAAAATGAAGGGGATGTGCCCAGCATGCGTTGTTTGTCACAACCCATGTCATCAGATTTTGCGATAGGGAATACTGCTTCTCCAAGAAATAGTTCGCCGTCAGTGCCGTAAACTGGAGAGCCTTTTATTCGAACATGTTCTTCTTCGTTATTGTGGTCGAAATGAATGTGTAAAACTTGATGAGGCTCTTTGGTTGCAAATACTTGTTTATGTGGGCAATCTTCACCATTTAAGTGGCATGGAACATCTGAATGGTGTGAGACCTGATGGCATTTATGTCCGACGATCGCATCACTGTCGATGCCATAAGCTTTGCAATATGCTTTATTGGCGGCCACAATATTGTAGTTTCTATCGATTACCACAAAGCCGTTTTCGGAGGCGTCGATGATGCTTTGTAAGTTAAATGGTGTACGATTTGAATATGGCATATTCTCTCCCGTGCTGTCATATTGTCATGACAATGCTGTCATTGTAAGCTCGTTTAAAAGAGAAATCAATGACCTGGCTATTTATTGAACAGTGGGTGGCCAGGGCTAAATCAAATACTATATCAGGGGATACTGAGCCAGCAATTTAGCTGTAAAATCAGACAATAATGAAATAAATGGTAAAAATTCGGTAGTGGTCATTGAATACTTTATGGAATCACGTAATATACGCGCTTTCTCGCATATCGAGATTCGGAAGGGTGGCTGAGCGGTTGAAAGCACCAGTCTTGAAAACTGGCAAGGGTTTATAGCCCTTCGTGGGTTCAAATCCCACCTCTTCCGCCATAGACAATAAAAAAGCCTCTGATTGTTCAGAGGCTTTTTTATTGTCTATGTCCTTTTTAGATGTGTGTCAGCAGGAAATGGCACCTTACCTTTAAGATCGCTACTCAGGAATGTCTGGAATAGTGTCATACTGCTCTTAACAGGTAACAATTTCGCGATGTTTGGCCATGAAATATCCGTTGTGTTTTCAGTTGTTGATGACCACGGTACTTTTCTTGTCTTGCCAGTTGGCATCCCGCATCCGTTAGATCTTCATATCTGAAATGACCTAAGCGATATGCTTCTAACACTAGCTCTTTGGCAACTGAATCGGTAGGGTCATTGCACTCATAAGGTAACTTTTTTAGTTTTGATATGGCTTCCTGTAACAATGTTTTATCAATAATAATAGGGTCTTTAA
>WTCC01000206.1 GCA_013138755.1 Gammaproteobacteria bacterium | reverse complement strand
CTACATCCTGATCATGCATTATATGAATTGAGTTTGCCGTAAAAATCGCATCGATAGAGGCAACTGGCCATTCTGATTCCGATACATCTAACATAATGGGCAACACGATATTGGTCACCTCACTGTCATCTATCCATTGATTAATACCAACAATATACGGTTCACAATCACTGCATCGCCAATGTAAGTGCGGCATTTTTTCTGCAAAGTAAACAGCATGCTGACCTGTCCCACTACCAATCTCAAGCACCTCATGACAGCTTGAAAAAATAGGCTCTATGATTGAGAGAATAGGTTCTTTATTTTGATCGCAGGATTCAGAATATGGCTTCTGCATTAAAAGTTTTCCATCAAGATTAACTGAGCACTATGTTAGACTATCTCGACAGCAACTGCCCTTACTATTCGATGTGTTTTCCTGGAATTCACCAGATAGACTGAAAATCTCCCGCAACTTCTTTCTATTACTATGCTTATTGTGTAAGCCAGCGTTTTCAGCAGAAGACGGTAGTATTTTCGGTGCTACCAACTTTGCTTTTTCCAATTACCTGGGGACAGGTTTCTATACAACTTCCAATCATAATGTTTTTGTTATTCAATTCCCTTTTGATCACACGATTATCGAAAGAACAGACAGCGAAGCCGGTTGGCGTTTAAATCTTCCTGTAACCATCGGTTTTATAAACTTTGACAATTTAAAAATTGATGACCTACCAGACCTGAACGATGTAACAACGCTGACATTTGTTCCCGGCATTGAATATCAATACCCAATGTCTCTCGACTGGACTATCATTCCATTTTTTGACTACGGTTTTGCAAGAGATTTTAATCATACCTCTAACGTGCTTATTACCGGTATCGGCATAAAAAGTTATGCCGATTTTCATCTTAATGAAACGGTCATTACACTTGGTAACCGTTTTTTATACGCACGTGAAAAAAGCAATGACGCTGACAACGCAGCAGACTACGTACTAATCGAAACCGGTCTTAATTACCTGTTAAAAAACAAATTGTCCTTTGCTAATAACTCTGTAAATACCAATCTGTATTATGTCAATTATTACTACCCTGACAGTCTGGTGTTTTTTGATCGCGCGCCAAATCCGATAATAGTAGGCGTTGCTAATGAAGTTGGTATAACTTTTAGCAATCTTCCTGATTTTCTCTTTTTTGATGCCCCAGAAGTTGGTATTGGTATACGTTATAGCGGTGATATTCAGGTTTACCGCATCGTGTTTGGCGCACCATTTTAGTTAATCAACACTTTGCTATTCAATCATCTGTATGAAAATAGTGAAAAAATAGCATTTGCGACTACTTTTTTGTTTTAGTACAATTGAGTCTAACTATAATAAGAACACTGGCGCAAAAGTCAGTAAATGCCTCCAGAGGAAATAAAAATGGCTTCACAAGCACCAAATGAACGTCGTGCACGTACACATAAAGAAATAAAGCAGTTGATCGAAGAGCGTAATACTGTTCTAGCACAGTATTACAACCTGGCTAAAGTAACGGAAAATTATGATAGTGACGATGACACCACGCTCGAACTTGTCGAAGAGTTCTGTCAGGAACTAGTCGACTATATGGCTACTGGCCATTTTGAAATATACCGTCGTATCGAGGAAGGCAATGAACGCCGTGATGATATAACGAGCTTAGCGGATAAGATCATGCCACGGATAAACGATACTACCCAGATAGCTATCGCATTTAATGACCTGTACGACAGTACTACCAACATCGAGAAAGATGCAATAGAACAATTACCAAACTATCTGGCCAAGCTTGGTGAAGAATTAGCTACACGTATTGACCTGGAAGACCAGTTTATTAATCTATTACTGACAACCAGCAATAAACCAGAATTATCGACCGTTAGCGCCTGATTTGAATCACTAAACAGGAATCTGTAGTGCAGACTCCTGTTTAGTGAGCAACCAGCATCGATGAAGTGGTTTTCGCCGATAATCTTCTGAAGTTGTCATAGATGTTATCTCTTTTACAAAACAATCTTCATTTATACTTGCATCGAGTTTAAATTTCTTTGCATTAGTCGAAAAAATAATCTGCCCATCCTCTGCCAATAGAGCCAGACACCCACTCAAAAGCGCTACATGATCACGGCTGATATCCAGCGAAGTGCTCATCTTTTTAGAATTGGAGAATGTTGGTGGATCGATAAAGATCAACTGGTATTGCTGGTTATCCGCGATAGCCTTTTTCATCCACTCCAGGCAGTCAGCACGAATAAACTTATGCTGACTTTGAGAGTAAGCACTATCGCCGTAACCGTTGATCGACAGATTCTCTTCTGCCCAATTAAGATAGGTATTCGACATATCCACTGTAGTTGTGGTCTCTGCACCGCCAGCAGCTGCATAGACTGTCACACTCCCTGTATATGCAAAAAGATTGAGAAAGGTTCGCCCCTGCGCCATCTTCTTAACAAGTTGACGGGTATTTCTATGATCAAGAAATAAACCGGTATCGATATAATCATAGACATTGATAAGAAACTTAAGACCATTCTCCTCTACCACGAGCTTTTGATTCTTCTGATCCTGTTTTTGATATTGTGATGCGCCTTCCTGTTTTTTACGAACTTTTAAAACGACATATTCCTGCTCTGTTTCTAAGATCTCAGCAACGACATCAATAACATCATTTATCCGTAGAAAAGCCTTGGTCTTATCAATCGTTTTCGGGGCTTTATATTCTTGAACATGGACCCAGTTATCATATATATCAATCGCTACAGCATATTGTGGTATGTCCGAATCATATACCCTGTAACAGCTGATATTGTTTTTTCTGGCCCACTTCTTTAGATGTTTGTAATTTTTTTTCAGGCGATTAGCAAACATCAGTGCATGTTCTGATTGTCGCGCAGGGACCAGACCAGCATCAGTTTTATTATCGCTGCCAGTAGCTTTAGCTTTCGGATCAATAGAGTCGATTCGATACTGGTAGAGAGTAGATTTTAGTGCGCCATTAAATAATGCATTTTTACGGAATGCCCGCATGCCGATACTTTGCGCTAATTCCTGTTCCGACGTAATGATGACTGCTGTCCAGCCGTTATAATGTGCCTTAAGCTGCAATCCAAAACGATAATACAAAGTCCGCAGCAACTGCACCTGCCCTATCCTTTTACCATATGGCGGATTTGTTATGACCAGACCTGGCTTGCCACCAGTTGCTACATCTGAACATGGCGATAGATCTTCGGTCGCATCTTGCAAAGAAATTTTTATGAACGATGATAGGCCGGCTTCATTGATATTTTTTCTTGCGATACCGACTAGTATCTCGTCAACATCACTACCACAGATTATCGGTAAACATTCCTCACCTGCCTTCTTCTTTTCCTCAGCCTCTCGTAGAACATCTTCCCAGAGTAATCGATCAAATTGTTTCCAATGGCTGAAACCGAACTGTTTACGTAACAGACCTGGCGCTGTATTAGAAGCCATCATCGCAGCTTCTATCAACAGCGTTGCACTACCACACATAGGATCGTTAATCGGTAAGCCTTGTTCATAGTAAGTGTTCCAACGTGCACGATACAACATAGCAGCCGCCAGTGTCTCACGCAGTGGGGCACTGCCGACACCCTGACGATAACCCCGCTTGTGTAACGCCTCACCGGATAGATCAAAATATAGCAGGCACTGATTATCACTGAGGTAAACATTGATTCTTATATCAGGATTATCTTTGCTGATCGACGGCCTCTCATCAGACCTCTGCATGAACTGATCAACGATTGCATCTTTAACTCGCAATGTAGCGTAATGACTGTTGGTAACGACTGAATGCGAACTGAAACAATCTATAGCTAAAGTATTCGATACGGAAAAATGCTCTGACCAATCAATATCGATAATTTCACTATATAGATCATCGTCGGATTCAATTTTAAATTCTTTCAGCTGATATAAAACTCGACTGGCAACACGTGACCACAAACAAGCTTTATAGGCATGTTCAAAATCACCACCAAACGACACACCACCAACATGAATTTTTATCTGAGGAGCATCGAGCAGCTGTAATTCTTTCTCGAGCAGGTCTTCTACGCCTTTCGAACAGGTTGCAAAAAAATAGTTTGATGAACTCAAGGTTATTCAGGTCTTTCAGAAATATAAGAGGAAATAGATGACTTATCTATTCGGTGCGATCTGCAGTGTGACTTTGCCAATGTCTTTTTCTGTAAAAATGCGTTGCCCGATAAGACTGCTGGCTTCAGCCGCATGAATCTTCATACCACTCGCCAACAACTTCAACTCTTCTATATTTTCTGCACTATCCAGTGCATTCTTCGGTAGCTCTGTGTATTTTTTCAGCAGGCTGACACGATAAGCGCTTAACTCAATATAGTTTTTATACTCAGGCGTGAAATCCAGGTCTGAAGACTGAAAAGGTATCGGGCAACGACTAAAATACATAACATATCCTTCATTATCAACGACCATGTTAATAGTGTATTCTTTTTCTGCCGCCTCACGAGATATATGTGAGTACAAGGTCGCAAAATCTACGTCTTCTTTAGCAACTAAATTATCAACCACCTGCTGAATAATGGCCGAAGGTGTCAATGGTGCATCGGCAGGAACGTTAACCACGATCGCGTCATCATCCCATCCCATCCTGGCAACCACTTCTGACAAACGGTTTATACCCTTCAATTCATCATCAACAATCATGCAGACAGTGGCACCGAAGTCTTCTGCTATCATACCGACACGCTGGCTGTCTGTAGCAACGACTATATCCGTTGCTCCAGCGCCTTGAGCGCTTTCAAAAACATACTGAATCATGGGTTTATCATGAATCTTCGTGCTTACTTTGTTCTGAAAATCATTCTCATCAAATATTGCTAGAATAATTACTTTAAAATCAGTCATTAAATTTTCTGTCTTGTTTTCGTAAGGATATAAATTATTATTAATCAGTTTAGTCTACTTCACTGAATTCGTTAAACTTTTGAACCCGAATTCATACCTGATCATCAATCACTCTGGCGTCAGAATTTAGCAAGATGGGCACACCATTTCTCACAGGGTAAGCAAGTTTATCATGTTCACAGATTAACTCTTTATCTCTGGATCTATAGATCAATTTTCCCTTACACAGCGGACATGACAGGATTGTTAGCAACTTTTTTTTCATTATGCTATCGGACTGGTGTGAGCAGTCTGTTTGTTTAATATCGGAAGAAGTTCAGAAGATAAAGACGATTCTAACTCAGACGAAAAGATCGCTGTAACACTCAAAACCCATGCGTCACTTAGAGATAACTGACCACATTTAACTGCATCCTTCTCAGTCATTATAATACATTCATCACTCCAACCAGCAAAATCATCCTGACAATATGAATGATGATCGGGATATGGGTGCTCAATGACCGTTATGCCACTGTCTCGCAGTTGATTAAAAAATCTCATGGGATTTCCGATACCAGCTACTGCATGGACAGTTTGCCCTGCGAAAGAACCGACCTCCTTCTTTTCATCGCCAACAAGTCGTTGCAACCCTTTCACTTCCAGTTGATATGAACAATCGCCTGAGCCGATACCTGTATTACCGTTATAGACCAACATATTGACATCATTCAATCGAGAAGGTCGCTCACGAAGCGGGCCAGCAGGCAAACAGAGACCGTTACCAAACCGTCTGACAGAGTCTACAACAGCAATCTCAAAGCTCCGGCGCATACGATAGTGCTGCAGACCATCATCAGACAACACGACATCACACTGATTATTGCTGACAAGGTATCGAGCAGCTGCTACCCGGTCAACACCTACTACGACAGGGACTGATGTTTTTTTATATATCATTAATGGTTCATCACCAACTGATTTTGCCGTGTCGACATCAGAGATCTGTTTGATACCGGAGAACTCGCCACCATAACCACGACTTACAACCCCGGGACTATACCCTTTTTCTTTGAGATAGCTGCATAATGAAATCAGCAATGGTGTTTTTCCTGTTCCTCCGACCGAGATATTACCGATGACAACAACCGGAAGTTTACAGCCATAACTACGTTTTATATTTAACTGATACAGCTTACGTCTGACGAAAACAATCAGACAATATAACCAGGACAGCGGCAATAACAGCCAGAGAAAGATGCTCGATCGATACCAGTAATATTGCAGCGATTTCATACAGACATTGTTAAAAATAATTATTTTTCTTCAAAATTTGTTTGATGCAATGCTGCATAATGTTTATTCAAGGCGATCAACTCCTGATGCGTACCAGACTCAACAATTCTGCCTTTATCCATAACCACGATCACATCTGCTTTCTCAATCGTCGAAAGACGATGAGCGATGACCAATGTAGTCCGCGTCTGCATCAGGTTCTCAAGCGATGCCTGGATATAGCGTTCAGACTCTGTATCGAGAGCAGAGGTTGCTTCATCAAGGATCAAGATTGGTGCATCCTTGAGGAGCGCTCTTGCGATAGCAATTCGTTGGCGTTGACCACCCGATAACATTACGCCTCTTTCGCCTACGATCGTTTGAAAACCATTATTAGAGGCGCTGATAAAGTCATAGGCATGCGCTGCTTTAGTTGCTTCGACAACATCTTCGTGATCACAGCTCTTCATACTGCCGTAAGCAATATTATGTTCGATGGTATCGTTAAAAAGCACGACATCCTGTCCTACGTAGGAGATATGACTACGCAGGTTATCGAGACTATAGTCTTGAATATTGATGCCATCAAGACGCACTTCTCCTTCTGTGACATCGTACAACCTTGGAATCAAATTTAATAATGTTGTTTTCCCACTGCCTGAGCGACCTACAAAAGCAACTGTCTGACCCGCTTTGATCGACAGGTTGATTGCTTCAAGTGAAGCCGTATCCTCATCAAGATAAGTAAAATTAATGCTATCAAATTCGAGAGCGCCTTTTACCTTATCAACATGATAGTCGCCTTCATCATGCTCTTGTTTTAGATCAACGAAACTGAAAACACTTTCTGCTGCAGCAATACCACGTTGCAACACACTGACGATAGAAGTGAGTGAACGTACCGGTGGCAATAACATCGACATCGCAGTAATAAATGAAACGAAGGTGCCGACACTGATTTCGCTTATCATGCTCTCGAGTGTTGCCAGATAGATAATAATCGCCAATGCACAAGCGACTAACAATTGCACTATTGGTGACGTTAAAGCTTGCGTCATCTGTAAACGCAAATTCTGCCGGCGATTTAGATCATTCACCAAGGCAAACTGAGTCTCTTCATAAACACGGCCACCAAATATTTTAACCACCAGTTGGCCTTTGATCGATTCCTCGATAACACGTGAAACATCACCCATACTCACCTGGATATTTCGGCTGATTTTTCGAAAGCGCTTCGATCCTGCAATAATCAAAAAAGCCACTAACGGGGCAACGGTAACGAAGACCAGAGCGAGTTTCGTATTGAGGTAAAACATCCAGCTGACTAGAGCAATGACTGTTAAGGTATCTCGAATTATAACGGTGATCGCCTTAGTCGTGGCCTGCGCCACCTGTTCGACATCGAAAGAAAATTTTGATATCAACTCACCAGTTGTCGCCAGGTCATAATAGGATTTAGGCAGCGTCAATAACCGACTGAACATTTCTGAACGTAATTCACGGATCACATTTCGCCCTATTACACTCATTCCATAACTGGAAACAAATGCACCGATAACACGCACAAAGAAAATACCGATAAGAATAAATGGCACCCATTTAATTGTCACCGGGTCTCTATCGACAAAGCTTCCATCCATCATCGGCTGCATCAGAGCAGGGAAAGCAGTTGATGCAGCCGCTACGATTATCATACCGAGGATCGAAATGATAAATATCTTCCAATATACCAACGCATAAGACAGTAAGCGCCGATAGAGATCGACACTGTTTGAACTGTCGAGTTCTGGTTTATCGTTGG
>WTCC01000098.1 GCA_013138755.1 Gammaproteobacteria bacterium | reverse complement strand
CCATCCGGGTCTGCTCCCGCAGCATTAAAATAACGTAAACATGTCGAGCGCAAACCATAGGCGGTATCGTAGTCATCCAGTATCTGCTCAATCATTAATTTTGAATGGCCGTAGGGGTTGATAGGCTGTTTCTGATGTTTTTCATCAATCGGCGTGTATTCGGGTTCGCCAAAGATGGCGGCAGTCGATGAGAAAATAAAGTTTTTGATGTTATGACGCAGCATGGCATCAAGCAGTGTGTGCGTGTTGACTACGTTATTGAGGTAATACATCGAAGGTTTGATGACGGACTCACCCACCTGGATAAAACCTGCAAAGTGCATGACTGCGTCTATGTCACCTGCCTTGAAAATACTATCAAGCACTTGGTCGTTGCCTAGATCACCTTCGATGAATTCACCATATTTTACGGCGTCGCGATAACCGTAACTTAAGTTATCCAGAGTAATAACATCATTACCGGCCTTGGCTAGTTGTTTGACCATGTGGGAGCCGATATAACCGGCACCGCCTACTATTAGAATTTTCATTTGTTGGTTATTGTTCCCTATTGTTCGGATGTTGTTTCATCAAGATATTGTGACCAGTCACGGCTATTATCGCCGAAAACGAAGAAAAATGGGTTCAATAAACTGTCTTTTGTGTTGTATTCAAGCGGTGACATGTCTGTTTTCGTAAGATAACCGCCTGCCTCGATGATAATGCAGTGAGCCGCTGCGGTATCCCATTCCGATGTTGGTCCTAAGCGTGGATACAGGTCGGCGCGGCCTTCTGCTACGAGGCAAAATTTTAGTGAACTGCCCATGCTAAGAATTTTAACTTCACCTAATCTTGCCATATAGTTTTGCATCATCTTGGATCCATGTGAACGACTGCCGGCAACGGTGAATGGTAATTCGCCCAGTTTTTTAACTGTTATTTTTACGGCTGCATTTTTTTGTTCAGATTTAAAACTACCACCGTCTTGCCAGGCGTAGTAATCAACATCGAGAACAGGCACATTGATGACGCCAAGAATACTTTTGTGTTGATGGATGAGGGCAATATTGACCGTAAATTCGCCGTTGCGTTTGATGAACTCACGAGTACCATCCAGTGGGTCGACCAACCAGTAAGTTTCCCAGCTGGAGCGCTCTTCAAAAGACGGTTTGCTAGACTCTTCTGATAGTACTGGAATATCAGGGGTTAATTCTGTTAAGCGAGCAAGAATGATGTCGTGAGATGCTAGATCTGCGTCAGTAAGAGGTGATTTATCCTCTTTTTTACTGATATTAAAGCCGGCATCATAGATAGTTAAAATCGCATTACTGGCCTCGCGTGCGATCGATACGCACTCGTGACAGAGTTCCTTTAAGTTCAGTGTGTGACTCATGGTAATTTTTTATGTGAGTGAATCTTGATGGAGCCAATGTATAATATACAGATGACTATAGACTCAGACAGCGAAAAATTCTCGGATAAAATGCCTCAATGGCAAGATATTGACACTGTATTGCTGGATATGGATGGTACGCTTCTGGATCTGCATTTTGATAATCACTTCTGGCTGCAACATGTTCCGCTGTGTTATGCCAAAAAACATAGCCTGTCATCTGAAGAAGCTCATAAGCGTTTAATGGAGCGGTATTCTGAAGTGCGCGGCAGTCTTGATTGGTATTGTATTGATTTTTGGTCTCGTGAGTTGTCGTTGGATATCGAGCAGTTGAAACATGACATCGCGGAGAAAATATCCATTCGGCCCGACGTGGTCGAGTTTCTTTCCTGGCTCAATGACAATGGCAAGAGAGTCGTATTGGTAACCAATGCGCATCCAGCAAGCTTGAATTTAAAGATGGATAAAACCAGTTTGCATGTGCATTTTGATAAAATCATCAATGCGCATGATATCGGCCAGGCCAAAGAACATGAGGGTTTTTGGGAGAAACTGCAGTCATATGAGGCTTATGATAAACAGAGTACCCTGTTGATTGACGATAATTTGGAGGTTTTGGAGTGTGCCAGACAATACGGCATACAGTATTGTTACGGAATTCTTCAGCCGGACAGCCAGGGTGATGTTATCAGCAGTGACCGTTTTATCGCATTAAACAGCTTTAAAGAAATCTTGCCCTAGATTTAAGCAAATGGTTTATCCCATGATTTAAAACGCTTTTTACAGTACTTTAAAAGATCATGGTAATTTTCAAAATATAATTCGAACCCATCTTCAGATGGAGCATCAAATTCACAATAATCATTTGTATGTTCACGACAGATTTCTGGTCGCACATCGTAGATACCGCAGCCGCCATCTATCTGTAGATGTTGGCAAGAGCCTTCGACTAATAATGTCCAGCCATCATCATCTTTATAAATTTTTATGTTGTTATGCGATACCTGCCATAGTAGTTGGCGAAAATCTTCTTTGGAGCGAGGGGTGTCTAGATGTTGGGTGACGTAGGTGCAGCAGATGGAGCCGGTGCAGAAGGAACACTTGTTTTCACTGGTTACTTTTATGTTGTTGATGGTTTGCTGCATGACTTTACTGAAATCCAAGTTGGTTTAGTTGACCGGTTTTTTTAATTAAAAAATCGCCATTTTTTTGCTTTTTTGCAAATAAGGCTAAACTGTTTTTAATGTTACCATTTGCTGA
>WTCC01000037.1 GCA_013138755.1 Gammaproteobacteria bacterium | reverse complement strand
TAATAGCACTACAAAACCAGTTATTACTGGCTATTGGTGGAACGCTCAATGTACGTGAAGCAATGCTTAGCTTCATGGAATTAACCCTAAAACAATTAGACCTTAAGAGCATGCACATCTACGTATTCGATGATGCTTTCTCAGGCGACCGTATATTGAAACGATATCAGTCAATACCAAACATCAGTCTTAGTATCGACACGAAAACAATATTAAATAACTTGCATACATGTTTGGATGACACCAAAAAAAAACCGCATATTTCAGAAACTTTAAACGGCAATGAAATCACTGCCTTTCTTTTCGGATCATCCGGCCTGATCATAATTGAAAAAAGTGGGGACACACTCCTTGAGTCTGTTAAAGAGGTGATTACGCCCGTTATTGAAAAATTAGCCTATCACTACAATGTCTGTATCCAACAACAACTTCTGGACGAAGAAGCCGAACATAACAAAGCTGCACTGCTCACGTATAAACAACAGGCGAAAAGAGATCCTTTAACCAAGCTTCCAAACCGGCGCGAATTGCACTATTCATTATCCAAAGAAATCTCAAACGCGCAACGCTATAACCACTATGGTGCTTTGATGTATATTGACCTGGACAATTTCAAAAACGTCAATGATTCTTTAGGGCATTCTATTGGCGATATACTTTTAACATTGGTCGCACAAAGACTATCGGAGCAAAAAAGAGCTGGCGATGTCGTCTTTCGCATTGGCGGCGATGAATTTGTATATATCCTCAGTAATGTCGGCGATACCGAAGCTGAGGCAATGAGCACTTCGATAACAGTTGCTAATCGGATAATCGATTCGCTGGCTAAACCTCTCGATATCAACGAATATAGCCTGCATGTTACTCCGAGTATAGGAATTACAACTTTCCCTGATACATTTGAAGACGGAAATGACAGTGAAAACGTATTAAGGCATGCTGATACCGCAATGTACAGAGCCAAGAAACTGGGCAAAAATTGCTATGAATTTTTTAACCCGGAAATGCATATCGAAGCAACCAAGCGGCTGATCATCGAAGATCATCTACGAAAAGCCATAAAGAACAATGAGTTCAATCTTGTCTACCAACCGATTACTGATAATCATGAAAATATCATCGGTGCGGAAACACTGATTCGTTGGAACAGTCCAGTACTGGGCAACATCATGCCAGGTGAATTTATTTGTATTGCAGAAGAGAGTAATCTTATTCTAGAGCTAAGCGAGTGGATAACACAACACGCCTGTGCGTATGCAGAAAAACTAATTCAAACACTAAGCAAAGATTCATTGTTTAGCTACATCAGCATTAACGTCAGCCCCAGACAATTCATTCAAAGTAATTTTGTCGAATCAATAACATCTGTTATTGATATGTATGCCGTGCCAAATAACTTCATAAAATTAGAATTTACTGAAAATGTCTTACTCGACAATATCGACGTAACGATTCAAAAGATGGAAGATCTACAGGATAAAAAAATTGATTTCCTATTAGATGATTTTGGCACGGGTTACTCATCACTATCCTACCTGCATAAACTGCCTATCAAACTTATTAAAATCGACAAATCATTTGTTGACGATCTCCATTCAGAGCAGAACAATACTCAAGTAATAATAAATGCTATCTTAGTAATGACTGAAGAACTTGGCATCGAATGCATCATCGAAGGCGTAGAAACCTCGCCACAGGCCGAATACTTTAAACAAAAAGGTGTTTATGGTATTCAAGGATACTTTTACCACAAACCTGTGTCAGGAGATAAATTGATTAGCTTACTCATTGAGGATAAACACGAAAAAGCGTCTCTTAAGCTTTAAGGATTATTAGACAATGCGCCCAGACAATCAAAACTAACCAACATATTTAAAAATTATTTTCTTTCAAACAATATTTTCGAAACTTTCTACTTAAGGTTTTGTCGTAATGCCAGTTAAGACTTAAGGTATGCCAATGAAGAAGATAATCCCTGCAATAGCATTTATAACGCTCTTAATAGCGATGTCATCATCTGTGCTCAGTAACGATGACACCGACTCTACATCTCCTTCTAGCTACATAAAGCCGACTAAAGAAGAATTAAAACAGCGCCTCACTCCGTTACAATATTCAGTCACACAAAGTGACGACACCGAACAACCTTTTAACAATGAATTCTGGGATGATAAACGCCAGGGTATCTATGTCGATATCGTGAGTGGTGAACCGTTATTTTCTTCCGCCCACAAATACAAATCAGGTACTGGCTGGCCTAGCTTTTACCAGACACTCGAATCTACCAACGTCACCGAAAAGACAGACTATATCCTGATTTTTCCACGCACTGAAGTCCGTAGCAAAAATGCAGATTCGCATCTAGGGCATTTATTTAAAGATGGACCTGAACCAACGGGTTTACGCTATTGTATCAACTCTGCATCTTTGAAATTCATACCTGCAAATCAGCTAAAAACTGAAGGCTATGAAAAATACGCCAATTTATTTAAAAAATAAGTTTTCAGAACAATTGGGGAAAAAGCTAACTTTCTACAAGCTCGATCGCATTACCATCCAGATCACGAAAGAATAGCGCTGCTCGCCCCGACTTGCTCTTTGTGTATCGAACATCTGCTAACTCTAATCGCTGTATCACAGCATCCAAATCTGCGACTTGTAACGCAATATGGCGATCTCTCCCCCCATGTTCAGGGCGGTTTTCCGTAGGATCTGGATTAGGTAGCTCCAGCAGATGAATCTGACTTCCTGCAACTTGCAACCAGGCTCCCGGATAACCTAGATCTGGACGCGATTCATCCACAACCAGACCCAGTGTCCTGGCATAAAACTCAACTGACCTACTGGTATCTGCCACTATCAGACTGCAATGATGAATTCCGGTGACTAATGGTATGTTTTGCGACTTTTTTTTCAACTCGGATAACGGGTCATTCTGCACTGCTCATTACTCCTGAATCGATATTATAAATCGCTTATAATAGCGCCCCTAAAGAAATCAGCAACCCTATTTAACGTCTACACGATTTATAACGCCACCTAGCATGAACCCAGACCTGAAAAAACTTCAGCCCTACCCCTTTGAAAGACTTAATGCGCTGAAAGATGGTTGCCTGCCAGCAGTAGCAGGGCATATTGCTTTATCCATAGGTGAACCAAAACATGATGCACCTAAGTTTGTGCTCGATTCAATCATCAATAACCTCGATCAGATTAATCGCTACCCTTCAACAAAGGGAATCCCTGAATTAAGGCAAGCCATAACAAGCTGGTTAACACGTCGTTTTAAATTGACAAAAAATGCTTTAGATCCAGAACAACACGTCTTACCCGTAAACGGCACACGTGAAGCTTTGTTTTCTTTTGCCCAATGCCTTATCGATAAAAACGATGATGCTTTAATCCTGATGCCAAATCCATTTTATCAGATCTATGAAGGTGCGGCGTATCTATCAGGTGCCACACCTTATTTTTACAATACGATAAAAGAAAATAACTACCTGCCTGATTTTGATCTAATCGATGAAGACACATGGATGCGTTGTCAGATCATTTACATCTGCACACCCGGCAATCCAACAGGTGCTGTTATTTCGAAACAGCAACTCATCAGATTAATTGAACTATCGAAACAATACGACTTTGTCATTGCATCCGATGAATGTTATTCAGAAATATATTTTGATGAGAACAATCCTCCAACAAGTTTGCTAGAAGCAGCTGAAGCATGTGGCAATACAAACTTTGAAAACTGTATCGTGTTTCACAGCTTATCAAAAAGATCTAACTTACCCGGCATGCGTTCGGGATTTGTTGCTGGTGATGCACAGTTAATTAAATCTTATTTACAGTATCGCACCTACCACGGGAGTGCTATGCCACCTGTTCATCAGTGTGCCAGTATAGAAGCATGGAATGATGAATCACACGTTCTACAGAACCGAGCCTTATATATTAAAAAATTTACTGCTGTACTCGAAATTTTAGACACGGTTATCAATGTTTCATTACCAGATGCTGGTTTTTACCTGTGGCTAAATACCCCTATAGATGACGAAATATTCGCAAAAGAAATATATGAAAAACAAAATGTTACAGTACTTCCTGGAAGTTATTTATCACGCGAGAGTGGCGGTTTAAACCCTGGGAAAAATCATGTACGAATGGCATTGGTAGCACCGTTAGATGAATGCATCACTGCTGCAAACCGAATCAAAAAATACATACAAACATTAAACTAATTTTTACTTATACCTGGAGATATCCATCATGTCTGATTTACAAAGCACTATCGAAGAAGCATTCGAACGTCGCGCCGACATTACCCCGCGCAATGTAGAAACACCTATTTCTGATGCTGTGACTGAAGCCATCAATCTACTCGACTCCGGTGAAGCACGGGTTGCTGAAAAAATTGATGGTGACTGGGTCGTTAATGAATGGCTAAAAAAAGCTGTACTACTTTCCTTCCGTATCAATGACAATGAATTCATCAAAGGTGGCTTTACCAATTACTACGATAAGGTTAATTCTAAGTTCGCTGATTTAAATACAAAAGAATTTCGTGAATCTGGCGTTCGTGTTGTACCACCGGCTACTGCACGATTTGGTTCATACATTGCCCCTAGTGTTGTACTAATGCCATCTTATGTAAACATCGGTGCATATGTAGACACTGGCACTATGGTCGACACATGGGCAACTGTAGGCTCTTGTGCACAGATTGGTAAAAATGTTCACCTATCTGGTGGTGTAGGTATCGGCGGCGTACTGGAACCGCTTCAGGCATCACCAACCATTATTGAAGACAACTGCTTCGTCGGCGCACGCTCAGAAGTAGTAGAAGGCGTTATCGTTGAAGAAGGCTCTGTAATCTCCATGGGTGTCTACATTGGCCAAAGCACAAAGATCTTCAATCGCATGACCGGTGAGATATCTTACGGCCGTATTCCAGCCGGGTCTGTAGTGGTTTCTGGCAACTTGCCATCTAAAGACGGAACGTATAGTCTTTATTGCGCCGTGATCGTAAAACAAGTTGATGAGAAAACACGCGGCAAAGTTGGCTTGAATGAACTGTTACGTGATATAGATTAATATTTTTCACCGCAGAGAATCAAAGCATTTTCTGCGGTGAAATCTTTACGCTTACAAGGTTTCTCATATGATTAAAATCTACGGTATTCCTAACTGCGACACCATGAAGAAAGCCATGAAATGGCTCGATAAACACAAACTCATATACGAATTCCACGATTATAAAAAATGGGGCGTTCCCGAAAGTGATCTGGAGCAATGGGTAAAAAATGCCGGCTGGGAAGTTATTTTAAATAAACGCAGCACCACATGGAAAGGTCTGAGCGACAAGATGAAGAAAAGTCTGAACGAGTATTCTTCGATTCGTATCATGCTCGACAACCCTAGTTCTATCAAAAGACCAGTACTAGTCAAAAATAAAACATTAATCATCGGCTTCAAAGAAGACGAATATAAAACTCTGCTTTAGATAGCTCACAGAGATATTCAGCATCCCTACAAAGAAAGTTTTTTATAATGCTTTCGAACTCGCGATGTTTACAAACTCGAATTCCGACTCCAACCAACGGAACATCATTTTTCGTGCATATGGTTCCGCACGATTGTCCTCTGCCTCACCATCACGTCGCATCATTGTTAACACCAGTTCGATTTTCACTGTATCTGGAGTGTAATGCTCTGCTAGCAGCTCAATTGCATCTGCATTATTAGGCCGAACTTTTGGTAATGAGAATGCCAACGTCTGGATTGATTGAAACTGTACAGACGAAAAGATAGGACGCAATTTTAACTGGATCGTTTCACGTGCTAATTTTGATACCAGCCACGAGACCTGCTCTGCAGAAGTAATTAAATCAGGATCGACTGTATCCAGTGTTTTGAAAAAATCGATTGCCGGATAATAACCCGTTTTATTTTCAGCTGAATATTCATCAGCAATACTAGCCAGTGTTTTACCAAT
>WTCC01000029.1 GCA_013138755.1 Gammaproteobacteria bacterium | reverse complement strand
GTGAGACTTTGCTAATTTACGTATCTCGGCTTTATCAAATTCACCGATCGGAAAAAGGGTGTGTGATAGCTGATACTGATTGAGTGCGTGCAAAAAATAGCTTTGATCCTTGTTGTTATCCAGGCCACGTAGTAATAGCGTTTTATTATTTTGTTTTTTGGTGCGTGCATAATGCCCGGTGGCTATTTTTTCAGCACCTAGTGATTTGGCGTGTTCCAGAAACGCACGAAATTTAATTTCTTTGTTACACAAAACATCGGGATTGGGTGTTCGTCCGGCACTGTATTCATCTAGAAAGTGTTTGAATACACGATCCCAGTACTCACTCGAGAAGTTTATAGAATGCAGTTTTATGCCAAGTTTTTCACATACAGATTCTGCATCGTTGAGGTCTACAGCCGCAGCACAGTAATCGGCATCGTCATCTTCTTCCCAGTTTTTCATGAATAGACCTTCGACGTCAAAACCTTGCTCTAGTAGTAATAGAGCAGCGACGGATGAATCGACACCGCCGGACATTCCGACGATTATTTTTTGTTTATTCATGATTGTACGTCTACCAGTATATCCAGTGGGAAGCGCTTTCCAGCGAGATAATCATCAATGCAGTTTAAAACCATAGGGCTACGTAATCGCTGTTGTTGCTCGATGAGCTCGTCACGTGATTTCCAGACAGCCTGAAGTATACCGTCATCTAGTGATTGCTCATGATCATGGTCGTGACAAGTCCCGCTGAAGGCAATACGCAGGAAGCTTTCACCATTATCAGGGTGTTTCCACAGGTATATTCCAGTAATAGCTTGCGGTTCGAAGTGCCAGGCTGTTTCTTCAAGGGTTTCTCGTTTCACTGCATCGATCAGGTTTTCATCTGGATCGAGATGACCTGCGGGCTGGTTGAATACTTTGTCGCCGTGTATCAGTTCCTCGACCATGAGGAATTTATTGTCACGTTCAATAATGGCCGCAACTGTGGCGTGTGGTTTCCAGACCATGACGTTATTTCTTTTTGATGTGAGGGCTTGAGGAGCGTTGTTTCAATATCAGGTAACGCCATATGCCTTCTACGGTGAAATAACCTATTAAGCTGCTGATAGATGCTAGTGTGAAGCAGCCGACAAGAAAGGGTAGCCAGATGGCAGACAGTTCATTCAACAGCCAGTCCATGGTGAGTTCGAAGCTAAAGTCAGTCGCAGGCTCTCCGATGATCCAGGTGCCAACGACATAGGCAAAATAAAACATAGGGGTGATGGTGACAGGATTTGTTATCCAGACCAGAACAACGGATAAGGGAAGATTTGTACGCAGCCATATCGCAGTGCCTGCTGCTAACACCATCTGAAAGGGCACAGGTACCCAGGCGAAGAATAATCCAACTGCAAATGCGCCGGCGACCGAGCGGCGACTTAGATGCCATAAGTTAGGTTCGTGTAACCAGTCACCAAATATCTGTAATGCTTTGTTTTCTTTTATGGTCTGTGGGTTCGGCAGAAAACGTTGGAAAAATTTGCGTGGCATGATTATAGTGAAGCGACGGGTTAATTCGTTAAAGCGGTTGTTGTTTGCAATGTGGGTGAGTAGTATAACCTTTTTACTTTTAGATTTTTACGACTTCGTCATGGAATGACGTCGTCTCATAAGGGATTTGAACTAATTATAATGGATTATAAAGCAGGGATGTTTCTCTATGCGCTTGCGATTTTACTGGGTGATGTTTTAGTTCAGCAGCTTCGTGTGTTACCTGACTACTCTGGTCTGGCTATACTTTTAGTCGGTGTTTGTACGTTAAGTCTGGCTATCATCGTCATCAATAAAGTGTGTAAAAATGACACTTCAAATATATACTTTACATTAATAATATATCTTATTTTATTGTTTTTAATAAGTTTTATATATTCTTCTTTATACGCTAAGCAGCAGCTGTCAAATAGACTTGATGGCCAACTTGTCGGTAAAAATTTAGTTGTTACAGGTGTTATATCGGATATCCCCGTCGTCAATGGTCATGTGCAGCGTTTTACATTCAACGTTGATGATGTACGAATGTTATCGTCAAGCAATCAGCAAAACACAAAAATTCTTTCAACAAGCCACTTTCCCAGAAAAATCAGATTAAGTTGGTACTATGGTAAAGAGGTAAAGGCTTCTGAAAAATGGCAATTTGAAGTCCGTTTGAAACCGCCACACGGGTTTATGAATCCAGCTGGTTTTGATTATGAGTCGTGGCTGTTTCAACAAGGAATCGAGGCGACGGGTTATGTGCGTAAATCTGCATTCAACCGACAGTCACATGGATTTTCCCCAGAGACATTTTTAGATAGTGTCAATCGTTACCGTCAGACGCTTGCTCAGTTAATCGACTCTCTCGCTGATAAGAGGCAAGAAAGGCTTAGTGGCAGCGTTGAAGATACCGGTGGGTACTCATTGATCAAAGCATTAGCGATAGGTGATAAATCGTCTATCACCAATACGCAGTGGAATGTGTTGGTGCGAACAGGTACTAGCCATCTGATGGCTATATCAGGCTTGCATATTGGTTTGGCGGCTCTGTTTGGCTATGTTTTATTTAGACGAATAGTTCCTGTTTTTGTGATCAGGCGAATTCCTGCTCAGCATGTTGCTCTTGTAGCTGGCTTGTTCATCGCTTTTCTCTACGCATTAGTTGCAGGGTTATCTATTACAACGCAACGTGCGATCATCATGTTGTTTGCGGTCTCAATGTTGATGCTGGTACGTCACAATCATCGACCATTTGATGTATTAGGTTTTGCTTTAATCGTTATTTTAGTTATCGATC
>WTCC01000198.1 GCA_013138755.1 Gammaproteobacteria bacterium | reverse complement strand
AAATAATTACCAGTCACTTTGAAGCGGAGCCTGGTTTTCATTATGAGCGTTTATTATTGCGCTATAAAATTAATTTCTTTTACCCGTATTATTTATTGAAATAACAGTCTTCCTTATTTCAGTGGATGATGTTCTTGGATTATATTGAACTTGAACCACTTTTCTACCTTGTTCTTTCATATAATCTTCGACACCTTTGTTATGAGGCTTCCTTCCCCAGTCTTCACCAATAACAAAAATATCCGCTTTTACTTCTTTGCACACTGTTAAGTAGTCAAGTTCATGATATGGCATCACAATGTCGACACAACTTAATGCTTTAAGCATTTCAATTCGTTGATCGAGAGGAATAACAGGAATATTCGGCTTATACAACATGACTACTTCATCTGAAGCAACACCAACGGCGACTGTGTCACCGAGTGTCTTACAATATTCCAGTAAAGCAAGATGCCCCACATGTAATAGATCAAAGGTACCAACTGTATATACAACCATTATATTATTTGACTCCTACATCAAAATAAATTTCGTTACTAACGTTTATCAATACTGTTTATCAATATCATTGTTTTCTAGAGGAGCTTCCAGCCATAGATAGCCGTTATCCCAAGGGTATAAAGTGCAAGGATATAAACGTTGATGGGGTTTCCAGAAAGTTTTGGTGTTTTGATTTGTGACACATTCAAAGCAGCAAGGCCAACACCACTAGCGTACAGAATAACAGTAAAAACACTTCCGCTGAAAACACCTTCCAATAAAAAAATAGAAACAAGTATTATATTATTGTTGTCTAGGGCCAAGCCGGTATATTTTGTGCCACCCGCAAGACCAAAGGTACTAAAATAGCTCAATCGTATTGCGCTGGCTGCAAGCATTAAAAAAGCGCCAACTAAAAATATAGGCTCAAATTGTCCATAGCTCAACAGAAGAATAGACGGCGCAACACCATAACTAACAATATCAATTAAAACATCAAGTTGCCCACCAAAGGCGCGGTCATTACCGGTTCGTCCCTTTATTCTTCTGGCGATAAGGCCGTCCGCCCAGTCAAAAGCAACCGCCCATATCATACCGATCATTGCCGCAGAATAAACGCCCAAAATACTGTAGTAAATGGCTAAAAGGGTGCAGGCCAACCCTGCAAGTGAGCACAGATTCGGCAGGTCCTTTACAAAAGAAAGAATGCTGGGCTGTGAGGCCTGAGATTCTACATTGTCTGTGGTCATAGCAACCCTAGTAGTAAGAAATTGAGCATTATGATGGATTTGTTGGCATAACTAAATACCCATAAATTCTACTTATATTCGCATTAAAATTTTATCTAAGTCATGTCGTGACTTAGGAAGTTTTGAATTAAAGTCTTCTTCAGGGTGATGATAGCCAATAGCCAAAGCGACATCGCATTGATAGCCATCAAGTTCCTTTTTAAATTCTTCGTTCACCAAATCAATATCAATTCCTTCCATGGGCGTTGAATCTATTTTGAGGCGCGCTAAGGTGTGTAGCGTATTTCCAAGAGCAAGATAGGTTTGTGCTTTTGTCCAAGTGCTTGTGTCTCCCGTTTCATCGGTATTAAACTCGGCAAACATAAAAACACCAAAGGCGCTTTCACGATCTTCTGGTTTGACTCGTTTGTCTTCAATGCCTTTATCCACCACTTTGGCATAGTCATCACGGCTGTAACGCGGGTTGTAAGCAAAGAGAATAATTTGTGAGCTATCGAAAACATGATGCTGATTGTATTGATGTTTATGAGCAAACGTTTTACTCATGCGCTCTCTTGCTTCTTCACTTTCAATGACCACAAACTTCCATGGTTGAGAATTAATGGATGATGCAGAAAGGCGCATCGCCTCAAAGAGCACGTCAAGATCCTCTTCAGGAATTTTTTTTCCGGCATCATATTTTTTGGTGGAATGCCGCCAAAGAAGATTTTCGATAATTGGGTGAACCATGGGTATTCCTGAAAGTTAATTTAAGATTGTTCATTTGTACGTATACAAAGATACTATACGTTTCTGTCTGACCTCGTATTATATATCAGTTGTAGATTGTCACGACTGTCGTTACGAGGGTGGATCCCATGAGCTATGGCTTACGTATCATATTCAGTTTCATCAATCTATCGACTCGCTGTCTCAAAGCTTACACTAAAGTGCTGCTCCACCTCTTTTAACGTGTAATGGCATGTAAGATAGGCTTTAGTATTTAAAGGGGTCGGTGACAAATGAGAAGCATTCGCAAATGTCACCGACCCCTTTTATCCTATCGACAAATAAAAACGTTTGATACAAAGGCCACACTTTAGTGGCGTTTGTATGTTGTTTGTGGTTATTATCTGTTAACCACATTAATTTGTATTTTTTGATCAGATGAAATCAGCTGCTGCACAATTAACAGATCAGCCCGTCGTGTTGATGGCGAGCCTTACCATTCTTGGCATCGCACTATATGTGCAGCAATCTATTGCAGGTCTGCAATTTTTAACTTTTCTTATAGGTGTTGGACTCGGCATCACCCTGATGCATGCCGCCTTTGGTTTTAGCGGTAGCTGGCGGACATTCATCCGCGAACGTGATGGCCGCGGTATACGCGCGCAGCTGTTATTGCTGGGTTTAACTTCACTGCTGTTCTTTCCAGTGCTCGGCCAGGTTTTTCCTTCGATACAGGCCAGTTCTGCTCTGGCACCAGTGGGCACCTCGGTCATCGTCGGTGCTTTTCTGTTTGGTGTTGGCATGCAGCTGGGCGGCGGCTGCGGTTCTGGCACTTTGTATACCATGGGGCAGGGGCAGGTTGATATGTTGATTACCCTGACATTTTTTATTATTGGCGCCACTATGGGGTCGGCACATCTGCACTGGTGGTTATCTTTACCGGGTTATGAAAGTTTATCTGTGATCGAGCATTTTGGCTGGTGGCAGGCGTTACTGTTGCAGCTGGTTTTACTTGCCGCATTGTATGTGTCGGTAAGGTCTGTTGATATCAGGCGCAATGGAAAGCTTAATTCTATTGAATGGAAGTTGCCGCCAGGTAACTTCATGCAAGGCTTGATTCATGGTCAGTGGCCTTTGTTGTGGGGTGTGATCGGCCTTGCACTACTAAATCTTATGACGCTTATTGTGGCTGGGCATCCCTGGAGCATAACCTATGCGTTCGGTCTATGGGGCGCCAAGTTATGGTCTGTTGTTGGTGGTGATCCTGGCAGTTGGGTCTATTGGAGCAGCGGTTATCCAGCACAGTCGCTTAATAGCAGCGTGCTTGCAGATGCTACCTCAGTGATGGATTTTGGCATTATCCTGGGTGCGTTACTGGCGGCCGCATTGGCAGGTAAGTTTGCACCTGCAATGAAACTTTCGCGAACACGAATATTCACCGCTGTAGTGGGTGGTTTATTGCTTGGTTATGGCGCGCGTTTAAGTTTTGGCTGTAATATTGGGGCACTTGTCGGCGGTATTTCCAGTGGCAGTCTGCATGGCTGGTTGTGGCTGGTCGCCGGTTTTTGTGGCGGTATCGCCGGCGTGTATGTGCGTATCTGGCTTAAAGTCGATAAACCAATGCGGACATAAAGATGGGTTTGGTCTACAGAGGTGAATCATGAAACATAAACAGGCGCGTTTTATTTTTGGCACCGCGATCACTGCGGCAGCGATCGCGGTTGCTATCGATCATAGCCGGCAACGTTTACCGGAACCGGGTGAGCAGCTGGCCAGTCAGCAGGCAGTCATTATTATTGATGAGGGGGAGGAGATGCCGGCTGAAAACAATGCGGATTGCGGAAAACCTGCTTCACTCGGCAGGCAGGCATCCCCCTGTTCTTTGTAATGTCTGTGCTTACAAAAAAATTATCGGAACATGGGAGTTACTGGTCTCTGAGATTTCTCGCTTTATTGCAGGAAATGGCTACACAGAATACTAATGCGGTTCTAACGATACTGTCGGATGTTGATCATCTGGAAACAGAGTGCCGTTACCCAGACTCGGGTTTATTGTTTGCGGATAAACGATGGCGTGTTTTTTACCATTGTCATGAAGCGATATCGATGCACCCGGATGAGCATGGTCACTTTCATCTATTTACCGATATAGGTAATCAGGCCTGGGCGCATGTGGTTGGTTTGGGTATTGATGCAGAAGGCCAGCCGTTACAATGGTTCATGGTTAATCGCTGGGTGACGGATGGACCCTGGTTAGAAAGAGCTGTTTTTCCTAAGCAATTGAAATATGTTGCTGTGAATGATGATGAAGATCTGGTCGAAAGTTGGCTGGGTGCTTTGTTACAGCTTTATAGTGCTGAACTGTCCGAGTTGCTGAAAAAGCGGGATGAGCAGATAAAGTTTTATTCAAATGAGAAGGGCAGACAGGAGGCAATGGAGAATCGTGAGATTTATACGCTGGCAACGCAGGAAATTAATCTGCAGTTTAAGCTTGAAAAATACCTCCTGGATGATCCGATCATAAACAATGAAAATGTTCAGCAAGGAGCTTAGGGTGGGTAGGCAACTATTCGTCTACCTGTTACTGGTTTTATTATCTGTTGGCCGCAGTGCGTTTGCAGTTGAACTGTCTACTACTCTTCCTGGGCCTCTGGTCGATACAGACTGGCTTGAGCAGCATCTTGATGAAGTAAAGATACTGGATGTGCGTGAAGATATTGAAAGTTTTACACGTAAAGCGGTACTGGTCAGAAAACGGTTTACCGGTGATCTCAGGTTACGTCGTACGGGTGCGCACATCCCGGGTGCGGTGCTGGTAGATTTTTTGAATATACGAACCAGCAGAGAAATTGATGGCCGTAATGTCAGGTATTTACTACCTGAAAAAATCGAGTTTGAAGAATTGATGCAGTCATGGGGTGTGAATCAAAATGATGTCATCGTTATCACAAGTCTGGGAACCGGTAACAGTGACATGACTTTGGCTACACGTTTATACTGGCAAGTGAAATACTTCGGTCATGATAATGTTGCAATTCTTGATGGAGGTGTGGTGCAGTGGTTGCTGGAAGAAAAGCCTGCGAGTACTGAAACAAGCGAACCGGTACCAGGAAATTGGCTGGTAAGTGAAGAACGTGAATCAATATTGGCTAGCAGTGATGACGTTTCAAAAGCAATAAAAGAAAAAGATACTCAACTGGTTGATACACGAAGCCTTGGTTTTTATTTAGGCGCTGTTAAACAGAATTATGTCCGAAAAAAAGGTCACATACCCGGGGCGAAAGTGTTTCCTAATGAATTGCTTACCAGTGCAGGTGCGCCAGCATATTTTTCTGGCACTGAAGAGATGCAGAAAATGGCATATGAACTTGGTATTGATGTTCAAGCCAATATAATTACTTACTGCAATAGTGGGCAGTTTGCATCAGCAAGCTGGTTTG
>WTCC01000016.1 GCA_013138755.1 Gammaproteobacteria bacterium | reverse complement strand
GGGCTTGATCCTGAAAGCATTGATTTTTTAAATTGGAATATATATAAGGGTAATGGCGAAAACTGGCAGCAGGACTTGTCCGATTTTGCTAAAGATCATGATCTGATGACTATTCAGGAAGCGGTGCTAAGCGATGAATTGACAGGGCTGTTAGAGGTTCATGATTTTAACTGGGTAATGAATACGGCATTTCACTTTAATGGTGAAGCATCTGGTGTAATGACGGTCTCAGGTTTTGATGCGGTGCATAGTTGTGGTTTTCATGTAAAAGAGCCACTTATCCGTATTCCAAAATCAACCTTGATCAGTTATTACGCTATAAATGGATCTGACGAAAAATTATTGGTCGCTAATATTCATGGTATCAATTTCACGTTGGGCTTAAGTGCCTATCGAAAACAACTGGAAAAGCTATATGATGCCATCGAGCATCACGGTGGTCCGATGATTGTGGCTGGTGACTTTAATAGTTGGAGTAATGATCGTGTCGATGAAGTTAATCAGCTCGTCAATAGATTATCGCTGTTAGAGCTTGAATATCCGATCAATAATAAAACGCATGTTTTTGGTCATGCGATTGATCATGTTTTTTATCGACAACTCGATCTGGTGAGTGATCGAGTGTGGCAGGTGTCATCATCTGACCATAATCCGATCTCAGTGAGATTCAGGTTTAATACTGTTATTCAGGAAATTTAGAGATTAGGTGGTATTCACAGTTGGTTGAATTCTTCCACTAAGCGTAGATAATTTTTGAAGCGCTGCTGGTTTAGTTCACCTTTATCAACTGCTTTCTTCATGGCGCATTCTGGTTCGTTGGTGTGGCTGCAGTTTTTGAACTTGCAGGCACCGTTATATTTCCTTACATCAATAAATCCATGGGTTATTTCATCCTGAGTTTTATTGATAGGGGTGAAATCACGTACACCAGGGGAATCGATTATGATGCCATTGTCTTTGAGATGATAGAGCGCTGATACGGTCGTAGTGTGCTTGCCTTCACCTGTGGCTTCAGATGTTTCTCTGATACGGATTTCTTCTTTCGGCAATATGGCTTTAACAATTGAAGATTTCCCAACACCAGATAAACCGACAAGGATGCTCGTGGTGTTGCTTAGCGCGTCAAATAGTTCGTGCAGACCCACGTCCTGTTCTATGCTGCTGCTGATGACGCGGTAGCCGATACTCTGGTAGAGCTTGCTTAGATCATCGGTAATCTTTTTTGTTTCGGGGTCTAATAAATCAACTTTATTAATAACGATCAGCGCTCTGGCCGGCAGGTTTTCAGCGGCGGTTAAGTATCTATCGATGAGGTAAGGGTTAGGACGGGGTTTTATCGAGGTGACTATTACGAGTTGCCCGATGTTTGCAGCTACAGGTTTTGTTGCACCCGCAAAACCTGACTTTACTAATAGATTGCTTCTTTCTTTTACGGCGACAATAACATTTTGTTCTTCGCCGGCACCATCCTTTTCCTGCTGTACTAAAACATAATCACCACAGGCAATATCGCCAAGATTTTGTCTGATCTTGCATTTTATTCTTTTAAGATCTTCAGTTTCAGCAAGCAATTGCCGTCCATGATGGCTGATGACGCGTGCTGTACTCGTGTTACTTTCATCGATCTGAAGTTTGTCTTCTTGTCGCAAATCATCATTGATTTTGTTTTTTTGCTGAGAAGCGATGCGACGTTGTTGTTGTTTAGATAATTTACGCTTTGCCATATTGGAAAGAGTTAAATGTTCTGCGCGGCATTGATCTTAGCAGCGCAGATAAAATCATTTTTTGATAAGCCGCCAACGCTATGAGTGCTGTAAGTTATGCTGCACCGACTATAGCTGATCAGCATGTCTGGGTGATGGTCTTGTTGATGAGCGATCTGTGCTACTACATTGGCGAAGGCCATCGTCTGGTAATAGTTCTTGAACGTGTATGTGAAACTAATAGTTTGTGTTTCTTTGTCTAATTGCCATTGCGGATCCAGTCGTTTTAAAAAACCTGAACTTTGTTCGTCGTTGAGCGGTGCGTTATCACTGGAGATATCACTGCATTGTTGTGTGCTCAGATCAGTCATGAAACGGTTTAAAATTTATAGTATTTCTTATTAAGGAATTGTACGACAGCATCGGAGTCTTCATCAAACCAGGGGATATCGCTACCATCTTTGCAGCGGACAACCTGCTGACTGAGAGCATCAATCGATTTTACAAAACGGTTTTCACGGGTATACATGTCATCCGTATGGCACTTGTAGCAATGATTTTTGTGTGCTTCTTCACCATGTTGAAGAGGGTTAGCTATCGAGCTATCTGTATTATCGGTAGTGATGCCCGTGGCAGCAGCTACGCTCAGGTTAGCCTTGTCTTCCTCTTTTGCGCATGAGATATTACTTATACTGATGATGGATAAAAATAATATTCCGCATAGTGTCTTTTTATTAAGTGCTTTCATTAGGTGGTCTCTATATTTGTCTGTAGCTTATGCCTGTGCGTTTAAATGTGCAATCCTGACAGGCGCGGGCGGGTGGGAATCATAAAAAGCTGAATACCAAGGGTCAGGTGTTAGTGTATTTGCGTTCTCCCGATAGAGGCCAACTAATGCATGAATGAGATGTTTCGCATCGGTTTGTTCTGCAGCAAAAGCATCCGCTTCAAATTCATTTTTGCGCGAGAATATACTGAATAAGGGCTGAAAAGCAAAAGTGAAAACTGGCATGATTAAGGTGAATAATAATAACGCCATGTAGGTAGATGGTTGGGTGATACCCAAAGACGTATAAAACCACTCCGCTTTCATCAGCCAGGCGAGGACGGCGAGCGCGCATAGTGTCGTTGCAAAAGAAATAAACATCCCTTTGATAATGTGTTTTTTCTTGAAATGACCAAGTTCGTGTGCGAGTACTGCTTCAAGTTCGTCGTCGCTTAGCATCTCTAGTAAGGTGTCGAAGAAGACGATACGTTTGTTGCGGCCAAAACCTGAGAAGTAAGCATTGCCATGTGACGATCGTTTAGAGCCGTCGATCACAAAAATTCCATTACTGTTAAACCCACAACGTTCTAACAGACTAGTGATACGGTTCAGTGTTTCGCCTTCTTCCAGTGGCTCAAACTTATTAAATATCGGCGCTATCCAGGTCGGATAGATCCACATCATCAGCAGACTGAAACCGCTGATCACTAACCATGTATATAGCCACCATTGCTCACCAGCCTGTTCCATCAACCATAGGATGATATACAAGAGCGGTACCCCGATAACCAGACCTAATGCACTGCCTTTTATCATATCGATGATAAAGGTTTTTGCTGTGGTTTTGTTAAAGCCAAATTTTTCTTCTATAACAAATGTGTTGTAGATAGAAAATGGCAGGTCTAAAAATGCTGAGATCAAGCTATAGACTAGTATCACGGCTATACCGGCCATTATTGGATTTAGTTCATATGCGATAATGTTTTGGTCTAGCCATTCTAAGCCACCGCCGATAGTCCAGATGAGTAATAGTGCTATATCGTAAAATAATGGTAAGCGGCCAAATTTCACTTTTGTGGTAGTGTAGTCGGCAGCCTTTTGATGATCCTCAAGCGAAATATTTTCAGCAAAAGAGTCGGGGACTTTAGCTCGATGTTGCGAGACGTAGTTTATCTGGCGCTGCGAGAGATAAAGCCGCATCAGAGTCGATATTAGTAACATCGCTAGAAATAATAGGGTGAAATTATGTAACTCGTTCATTAAAAACTCTTTGTGTTATCAGCAGTTGCTTGTATTATCTGTGTTTTTGCAGAATATAGCACTGATTGCTTCTGTAAAAAACACCGTTAATACTAATGATAACAGGATGATATAACAATATGCCGAAATTAAGCGATGAAAATCTGATCTGGATAGATCTTGAAATGACGGGCCTGGATCCTAATTCAGACGTTATTATTGAAATTGCCACCATCGTTACTGATAAAAACCTCAGTGTTATTGATGAAGGGCCGTCTATTGTTATTCATCAGGCAGACGATGTTATGGATAATATGGATGAATGGTGTACTAATCAGCACGGCAAGTCCGGATTAACTAATCGTGTGCATAATAGTGCAATTTCAGAGGAAACCGCAGAAAATCTGACACTGGCATTTCTAAGACAGTATGTGCCTGAAGGTAAGTCACCCATGTGCGGTAACAGCATATGCCAGGACAGACGTTTTCTGGCACGTTACATGCCACAACTGGAAGTCTTCTTTCATTACCGTAACCTTGATGTCAGCACATTAAAAGAACTGACCAGTCGTTGGGCACCTGA
>WTCC01000330.1 GCA_013138755.1 Gammaproteobacteria bacterium | reverse complement strand
CGAATAAAACGCAGTGTTTCGAGTGACTTAGGGCCGCGATTAACGAGGTCACCGCAGAACCAGAGCTGATCGCGGTCACTATTGAATTTGATCTGAGTTAAGAGGGCTTTCAACTCATCGTAGCATCCTTGTACATCACCGATGGCGTAGGTCGCCATAAATCGCTCCCATAAAAAAGTTGGCAGTCGGCAGTTATCAGTTGGCAGAAAAAATAATCTTTAACTACTAACTGATAACTGCCGACTCAAGACTTTCTCAACTCTATCAGCCTAAACCAACCTTTAGCAAGTACGGGTTCATCCTGTATGGTATGCAGTTGTGGGCAGGTTTTTAATACGTTTTCAAAAACAACGTTAGTTCTGGTTGCTACATGGCGTAAAAACACATCCATCAAACGGCGTGTTATAGCTAATTGACCCGGTCTAATAAATTTATCAAACAGGTAGATTTTCCCGCCAGGTTTCAAGACTCGGCATGCCTCTTGTAATGCGATTTCAGGTTTTGGCACGACGGCAAGAATTAAGTGCATGATTACGGCATCGAAGGTCTCGGCTTCAAACGGGAGTGCCTGACTATCGGCAACTTGGAAAGAGATATTAACTGGGTGCTCTGTGGCGCGTGATTCTGCCCGCTTTAACATGGCAGGTGTAATGTCCGTGCCTACGTAACACGCATCTGGAGCGAGGAAAGGAATATCTAAACCGCTGCCAATGCCATTGATTAGTATTTTTTTGTTTTTAGTCTTTTTTAATCGGGCAAGACTTTTTATTCGGCAGTCATCCAGAGCTTTACCAGAGACGATACCATCGTAGATAGGCGCTAACAGAGTGTAGCTGTGTTTAAGAGCCATGTTTAATTATCAAAGAAGGACTAATTAAGTTTGTTAGTGGAGAGTATTTGGTACGGATAGTTGAAAGGAAGGTATGTCAGCATTAAATTGCTCACCCTCGTCAGATACCATTTGGTAGCTACCGTGCATAGTACCAAAAGGTGTGTTCATAAAGGTGCCAGAAGTATACTGAAAGCCTTCACCAGGTTTTAAATGCGGTTGTTCGCCTATGACGCCATCACCTTTTACTTCTTGAGTTTGTCCATCGCCATCTGTAATTATCCAGTGACGTGTCAGTAATTTCGCTGGTGTGGAGCCGTTATTTGTGATCGTCACTGTATATGAAAAGACATAGTGATTATTTTTAGGATCGGATTGATCCGCGATGTAAGCAGGCAAAACTTTTATATCAATTTTATTCATATTGCTGCCGGACTGTGATGAATTAGAGGAATTATATCATTTGTGTAGTTATGCATCCATGCAACCGACAAGTGGTTTTGTATGCCTTTCAATGATTTAGGGGGTTTAATAGTGTGTGCTATGAAATGGCTTTGTATAGAGCGACGAAGTCAGCTACGGAAAGTTCTTCAGCTCTCTGCGTGGGCAGTAAACCAGCCTGTTCGATCTGTTCGACTGTACAGGTGTTTTTTAGTGTATTTTTTAAAGTTTTGCGGCGCTGTGAAAAAGCCTGCCTGATCAGTTTTTCATATTCTGTAAAATCGTTGATTTTATTGTCGAATTGGTGATTTGGTTGCAAACGAAGGATCGCTGAATTAACTTTAGGGGCCGGATTAAAGGCATAAGGTGGAACGTCAAATAATGCCTGTGTCGTGCAAAATGTCTGCAACATGACGCTGAGGCGACCATAATGCTTATTACCTGGGGCTGAGACTATTCGGTCGACAACTTCTTTTTGTAGCATAAAGTGCATGTCATGAATGATATTTCGAAATTGTAGCAGATGAAACAAGACAGGCGTTGAAATGTTATAAGGCAGATTACCTACAACACGTATTTTTTTTGTTTCTATTGTGCCGGTACCCGAGTTATTGTTGGTATGGAACTCCTTAAAATTAAACTTTAAGACGTCGATCTGATTAACGATTAACTTATCTTTATTGCTAGCGTTAGCGAATGTGCAACTATTGATCAGTTTAGGGATAATGTCTCGATCTAGTTCTATTACGTTCAGCTGATCCAATCTAGATAGTAGAGGTTTTGTTATGGCGCCAAGTCCTGGTCCAATTTCAATCATCAGGTCATGAGCCTGTGGATTGATGCTGTCAACGATGTTATGTATGACTGAGTTATCAACGAGAAAGTTTTGACCGAAACGTTTTTTTGCGAAATGCTGCATAATAAAACTAGTGTACAGTTAATAGTGAATAGTGAATAGATAAGTAATATAAAAAGACACTAATGTTTTTAGTAATGTTGCAATAAAATTCACTATTCACTATTCACTAGTTCAGCAGCCATATTGATAGCTTCTAATAAGCTGCTGTTATTTGCTTTACCTGTGCCTGCAAGATTAAGTGCGGTGCCATGATCGACCGATGTTCTGATAAAAGGTAAACCAAGCGTGATGTTCACGGCTTTGCCGAAACCACTGTATTTAAGTACGGGTAGGCCCTGATCGTGATACATGGCGAGTACGGCATCCGCATCATCTAGATATTTTTTAGTGAATAAAGTGTCAGCGGGTAAGGGGCCTATTAAATTAAAACCTTGTTGTTTGAGGTCGTCGATTACGGGGATGATGGTGGTGATTTCTTCGTCACCCAGATTACCAGCTTCACCAGCATGTGGGTTTAAACCGCACACGAGTATTGTGGGTTGTTTGATGCCTACTTGGTTTTTTAGAAAGTTATTTAGCGTTGTGAGTGTGGATGTTAAAGATTCTTTGGTTATTGCATCGCTGATATCTCTTACTGGCAGGTGTGTCGTTGCGAGTGCGACACGAAGTGTGCGAGTTGCTAGCATCATTACAGGCTGCATCGGATGCATGCCAGATGACCTTTCAGCGAGATATTCAGTATGTCCTGTGAAGAGGAAACCCGCTTCATTGATGACACTTTTCTGTATCGGTGCTGTGACCATGGCGTCGACTGTTTTATTCAGACATAAGTCACAGGCAAGATCTAGCATCTGTAAAACATAATCACTGTTGGCTGGATTAAGTTCGCCCGGTTGAGAATCGTAAGATAACTTTAATGGAATAATATTTAATTTTTTTTGATCGTAATGTTTTGATAATTGATCGGTGTCATTATGGATAAAAAATTCTGTAGAAGACTGTAACTGGCGCGCGCGTTCTGATAGTAGAGCAGGGTCTGCAATAACGTATAGTTCAGCATTATCGACTGATGTTAAGCTGAGGCAGATATCCGCACCTATGCCAGCAGGCTCTCCCGCCGTGACAACGATTTTAATGTTTGTGTTGTTCATCTATCAAGTTTGACTAATACTATCGCTAGGCGTCATCGTCGATAAATTCGACATATGCTTCGTCGCGGATACGGCGTAACCAGAGGCGGAGTTCCTCGTCGATTTTTCTTTTCTGTATAGTGTTTCTCGCCTGATTTTCTTTATTTGATTTTTTTTGGTCGTGTTCGCGATGTTCAAGTACCTCGAGTATGTGCCAGCCAAACTGTGTTTTAAAGGGTTCAGAAACCTGCCCTATCGATAAACTATTTGCTACATTTTCAAATACCGGGGTGAAGTCTCCAGGACCTGCCCAGCCAAGGTCACCGCCTTTTATTTTTGAGCCTGGATCTTCAGAGTATTTGCTTGCCAGTTCGGAAAAACTTTTTCCGTTATCGATGTCAGATTTTAATTTGAGGAGCGTCGTTCGAGCCTGGTCGTCACTGACATCGTTGGTTGTTCTGATTAATATATGTCGTGCTCGTGTCTGCTTAATCATCAGCTGTTCATTGGAGCTGCTTACTAGATATAATAGATGAAAGCCACTTGCGCTTTTTACAGGTTTTGAGAATTCTCCTGGGCTAATATTTTTTACTGCATCAACAAATATTAGTGGAAGTTCATTGGCTTTGCGCTTACCCAGATCGCCACCTTGTAAGGCATTGCGACCTGTAGATTCTTTAATAGCTAAATCTTCAAATTTACTACCATGTTCTAAGCGTTTGTATACGAACTCGGCCTCTTGCTCAGCTTTACTAATATCTTCAGGAGTCGCTGATTCTGGTGTGGCGATGAGGATGTGTCGCAAGTGGTAAGTGATATTAGACGAATCTGATGATTCACTTTGCTCGATGAACTGTTTTACCTCTTGATCAGATATAGTAACTTTATTGGCGACCATTCGTTGCTGCAACTGTTTTATGATCAGCTCGTCACGCGTCTGTTCCCTGAAGCGGGTGTAGTTAATGCCTTCGTTTTCTATGGTCTCGCGAAATACTTCCAGTGACATGTTGTTACTTTTCGCTAGCTGTTCCAGCATGCGATTTAACATCAAGTCATCTACGGTAATGCCAAAAAGCTTGGCCTGCTGAATCTGAATGATGTCGCGAATCATTCTTTCCAGGACTTGTTTTTTTAGAGTTTCTGGTTCTATCCGTGATAACTGGCTGAGTTCTAGTTGGTTTCGAAAATCCTCTACGCGATTCTGTAACATAGTTTGTGTGATTACATCATCGTTCACTATGACGACGATACGGTCGAGAGGTTTTAGTGAGGCAATTGTTATGCTAGACGCAGAAGCTAACGACAAGAAAATAAATAGTTTTTTAAGAGTTTTAATATTCATAATATAATTTTGTTACAGACTGTTTAGTGCAAGACATCAGTGTAGCCATATATCGACTGTTCAAGCGTTGCTTTGGCTGTGCTACCAGATAAACTGCCAAGACCTTTAAATACAAATTGTATAAGTATTGAATTGTCGTAGGCATCCTCAATGCTTGTTGAATTTTTTAATCGACGTTGTGCCAATAACTGTAATGACCAACAGCAACTGTCGTATGCGATGCCCGCAATCAAATCAATGTTTTTGTCATCTTTAAGAGAATAGTTCCAACGCATATAACTGCTGTACTGATGATTGATAGCATAGACAAAAGATGTGTCAGTTTGTTCGGTATCGAGGTTATTATCGATTAAACGTTTTCGGTATCCGATGTTGAACAGGTGGCGTGCATCGGATAAGTAGTGCAGAAAATAATTTTCTTTTGATAGTGTATTATTTTTTATATCTAACTGTAGGTCGACATTACTTTTCCAGCGTCCCCAGTTGGTATCTAATTCAGCGATAACATCAGACTGACTTGAAGTGTCAATGGAGCCATCCAGAGAGACCTCTCTATCCTCAAAATAATATATTTGACCAATACTAGCTCGTACTAGTTCATTGCCAGAATCTGGATCGAGAACTCTGCTGGTTAGTGCGACAGTAATCTGATTTGTATCGCCTACGCGATCACCGCCGATAAAACGATTGTCTCGGAATAGTTGTGACACGCTGAAATCAGGTGTGCTGGTATCGAACAATGGTGTATCGTTTTGGTCTTGAAAGGGCACGTTTAAGTAATATAATCTTGGTTCCAATGTGTGCTGGTAGCCATTTTCAAGTGATCGTTCGAAGAATAGGCCTGTGTCAACGCTACTAATCAACAGGTTTCTGTTGCTGACGTTATTGGTGCCACCACTTGCATTCGGATCCAGATCATATTGCGCATGGCTAAATTTAACTGCGGGATTAACAAACCAGAAAGTACCGCTCAACGGTAATTGCAAGCCTGGTCGTAGTGTTAGTCGTGTTCCAGTGGTTATGCTTTCATCATTATGGGTGAAGTCAACGAGTTCGGAATCAAAAGTGAAGAGCAAAGGAGAATCTAGTATTTTTGTGTCACCATTTAATGTTAATTGAGGTAAGCGTTCATAGGGGTCCTCACTAACTGGCGCGGTTTCATCGATGGTTTTAATATCTTGCACTAATGCGCGCATGCTCCAATTATTTAGGTTGTAACGCAGCGTCGCGCTCCTGTTTAGATGGGTTTGACTGGTGTTGCCAATGCTGTTTGCAAAATCGTTAAAGTATTCTGAATCAGAGATGTCTTTTAGATTAACGTCAAAGAACAGATTTGTTGCAAGTTTGGAATGCTGGTTGTAGTCGACTTGATAGCGTTCTTTTTCGGTAATATCGTCGCTAGGGAGATAGGATCCCTTTAGTTCGCCATTGGTTGATTTTGTTAGGTAACGATAATCACCATCCAGACTGAAGCCTCGTTTCTCCATATAGTGAGGGGTAATGACCGCATCATGGTTTGGTGCAATATTCCAATACCACGGTACGGCGAGCTCAATGCCTCTAGATGATGAAGTGCTTAGTTCAGGAAATAAAAATCCTGAGCGACGTTTATTGCTGGTAGGGAATTCCATATAGGGCAGATACATAAATGGGATATCTTTGAATCGGATAACCATATCTTCTGCAGAGCCATATTCCTCTTCATGATCCAGTGTTATAACGTCGGCGCTTAAAAACCAGTCAGGGTCAAACAGATCGCAAGTGGTGATACTGGCATTGTTTAACACAGAGGTTTGGTTTTTATCTATCCTGTTACTGGCGTTGATAATTTCAGCTTTACCTTTCATGTTGCTGTCGGGTATAAAAAATCTGATGTTTTTAAAATGCCCTTTTGTTTCATCGTCTTCACTAGCCGTGTTCATATTGACTGTGCCCGAGTCGGCATCAAGAGAAAGTCTTTCTGTATCTATATGTACATTTCCAGATACCTCAAGCTCTTCTTGCTGCTTATCGTAATGTGCATGATCGGCAGAAACACGTAATAAATGTTTTTCTATAACGACGTTTCCGTCGAGTGATATGGTTCCGTCGTCACTTGAGCTGGTGTAGTCAGCGCTAATCTCTGTATTGTCGATGTCTTCAGGTGAAAATATTCTCGGTTTAACATATTTTGTAGCGCTACTATCCTTTGCCTGGCAGAAGCTTAAATCAATGTTA
>WTCC01000030.1 GCA_013138755.1 Gammaproteobacteria bacterium | reverse complement strand
GAGATGGGTGAAGAAGACGGTCACGGCGCTGAAGGTAAACTTGATCTTGATCTGCTTTTAACATCTGTTGATGAAGCAGCTGATTTTGTTGAGCAAACAAACGTTGATGCCTTAGCGATCGCTATTGGTACTTCACACGGTGCTTACAAATTCACACAAGAGCCAACTGGTGAAATTTTGCGTATCGACCGCATTAAAGAAATTCATGCAAAACTTCCTAACACTCACCTTGTTATGCATGGTTCTTCGTCAGTGCCACAAGAATGGTTGAAAATCATCAACGATTTTGGTGGTGATATGGGTCAGACTTACGGCGTACCTGTTTCTGAAATTCAAGAAGGTATCAAGAACGGTGTTGCTAAAGTTAACATCGATACTGATTTACGTATGGCATCAACTGGTTCTGTTCGTAAGCATCTTGCTGAAAATACATCTAACTTTGATCCACGTAAATTCCTTAAAGAATCTACAGCTGCGATGAAAGAAATTTGTAAAGCACGCTACGAATCATTTGGTTCTGCAGGTAATGCATCTAAGATCACACCTGTCTCTCTTGAAGGTATGATCAATTATTACAAATAAGTAATTTGTTTTGTGCTCCGGGGTCAGAGAGTATTGCTCTCTGACCCCTTTTTATGTCCAAGGATGGACGGTATAACGCAAAGAGCCAAGGATGGCGGTGCGTGTATGTCCAAGGATGGACGGTATAACGCAAAGAGCCAAGGATGGCGGTGCGTGTATGTCCAAGGATGGCAGTACGACGATGATTTAATGAAGAGGTAATAGATATGTCTGGATTAGAAATAGAAGATCAAATAGTTGGTGATGGCGCTGAAGCGACAGCAGGTCAAACAGTTGAAGTGCATTACACCGGTTGGTTAACGGATGGTACTAAATTTGACTCAAGCCATGATCGAAGCGAAACGTTTAGTTTTAAACTAGGTGCTGGTCAAGTGATTGCAGGTTGGGATCAGGGTGTTGCTGGTATGAAAATCGGTGGTGCTCGCAAACTGACTATTCCGTCTGATCTGGGTTATGGCGAACGTGGTGCTGGTGGTGTGATTCCGCCTAACGCAACGCTGGTGTTTAAAGTTGAGTTAATCGGCTTAAGTTAAATCGATGGCCAAAAAAAGGCTAGTGCACAGTTGTGCACTAGCCTTTTTTTTCGCTACTACTTTATCGCACAGCGCTGATATTTGGTGCGGTAGGGCTAATAGGTGTCACCAGGGCGTCGATTAACGACTTGGGTAATTGGGGTTGCCCGTTTTTAGCGTAAGGATTACAGAAAATGTCACAGTTCAAGTGTTCGCGTAAATCGGCTGTGTTATCCATGTGTTCATTGTTATTATTATTTAGATTGTTCATAACGACGCCAGCGATCTGGAGTCCGCGCATCTGAATAGCTTCTGCGTTGAGCAAGACCTGGCTCAGTGAGCCCAGTTTGTCATCAGCAACTAATAAGACAGGCAGTTGTAAAGCCACAGCAAGATCGGCATTAAGACCGTTTTCGGCTAATGGTGAATAAAAACCACCGGCTCCCTCAATAAGTAAAAAACCATCTTCGCTACCTTGTAAGCAGATACTGAATAACTGCTCTGTGGTTAGAACTTTATTGGCAAGATGTGCTGCGCGAACAGGCGATATAGGGGGTTCGAACCGATAGGGGCAGACATCGGATAGCGAGCCAGAGTAGTTGGCTGCGTTTTTTAGCGCGAGCGCATCTTGAGGAATCAGTTCATCACCTTGTCTGATGCAGCCTGATTCGATCGGTTTTTTAGGGATAACCGTAACCTTTCGCTGTGTTAGCTGGCGGGCAATCTCGACTGCCACAAAAGTTTTTCCAACTTCAGTTCCCGTACCTGTAATAAAAACACCTTGCATGCGACGTGTCCTCTTTATTGCTCCATAAGCAATTTTTTAGCATATTCATATTTTTCGGCTGTTTTTGTCACAATTGAATCCGGTAATTCAGGGCCGGGGGCTGTTTTGTTCCAGTCCAGAGTTTCGAGGTAATCTCGAACGAACTGTTTGTCAAAACTGACCGGGCTACTACCGGGTTGGTACTTATCTTTAGGCCAGAAGCGCGAAGAATCAGGTGTTAACACCTCATCGATCAACGTTAGTTGGCCATCTGCATCGAGTCCAAATTCGAATTTGGTGTCGGCAATGATAATGCCGCGTTCCAAAGCGTATTCTGCTGCTTCATTATAGAGTTGCAAGCTGACATCGCGCACCTGTTTGGCAATGTCGTCACCCAACAGGTCTATGGATTTATTATAGTCTATGTTTTCATCATGTGCGCCAACTGCCGCCTTTGTTGATGGGGTAAATAATGCTTCAGGCAATTTGTCGGCTAATTGCAGGTTGGCGGGCAGTTCGATGCCACAGATAGCCCCGGTCGCCTGATAATCCTTCCAGCCAGAACCGATGATATAGCCACGAACGATAGCTTCGATAGGTAACGCCTTTAGCTTTTTGACGATCATCGTATGGCTGGCAACTTCAGCGCGTTCTTCAGCATCTGGTAAAACATCTTCCAGTTTAAGATCGCTAGTCTGATTGGGAATGATGTGCGATAACTCATTTAACCAGAACTGGGTTACCTCGTTAAGAATGATGCCTTTACCAGGAATCGGTGTTGGCATGATGACGTCAAACGCAGAAATTCTGTCTGTGGTTACGATTAGCATATGACCGTCATCAATATCATAGATGTCACGTACCTTTCCGCTGTGTAATAAAGGTAAACTTTTGATATGGCTGGTATGTAATGTTGCGGGCATAGTTAGAAACTTTTGGTATGATTTGAATATTAAGTTGAGTGGCGTATTTTACGCTAAGTTTTATCCCATGGTTGAATTATGACAAAGTTAAAAACAGTAAATGTGATACGGCATCTAGCTTTTGAAGATATGGCAAGTTTTACCTCTGTGTTACAGATTAATGGTTATCAGATCAATTATATTGAAGCCGCCGATGCTGTAATAATGCCGGATGAATTGACGAAGATTGATCCGCTGTCTGATGATCTGTTGGTCATTCTGGGTGGGCCGATCAGTGTTAATGACGCTGCACTCTTTCCATTTATTGATGCAGAGATTAATTTTTTAAAGCAGAGGATAGCGGC
>WTCC01000138.1 GCA_013138755.1 Gammaproteobacteria bacterium | reverse complement strand
GATAGTCTAATGATTTCCAACGGGTGTCACGTAATAATTGCTCTAACGCTTGAGTAACCATCGGACCACGCCAGATCATCGGTGTTTCATCATCGATCATGAAACCCATCGACATCGCCTGCAGACCATGTCCGCCCATTGGCTCTAGAGACTTGCCATCAGATGAATCAGGTTTTCCTTCGATACCTAACATACGAGGAATACTTGGACCATAGATATCAGCATCCAGAATACCAACACGTGCGCCTTCCATCTGAAGCGCTAACGCAAGATTCACTGAAGTGGTTGATTTACCGACACCGCCTTTACCAGAAGCAACAGCAATAACATTTTTAATGCCTTCCAGTGGGTTCATACCACCTTGCACGGTGTGACTGCCAATTTCCCATGTCGCATCAACTTCTGCTGAAGACACGCCATCGACTTTTTCGATGATCGCTTTTAAATCAGCCGATAATTTATCTACAAAACCAAATGCCGGATAACCAAGAACGATTTTAACTTTCACATCACCACCTTCGATGGTGATATCTTTAACCACACCTGCCGTGACAGGATCTTTTTCAAGGTAAGGGTCTATGTATTGTTTAAGGGCTGATTCAACTTGTTCTTTTGTAACGCTCATGGCGAACTCCGCATCGGATTGTAAATCGGCCTGTCTATTTGATGAACAAACCGAACACTAATTCTAATTGTGAGGGCATATTCTACAGCAACAAACCTCTGTTTAACCTTAACTTTTCAGGGGAGGCAAGCTAACCCTAAATAGATAGTCACCGCTTAATGAGGGCAAATAACACTGTTTTCAAGCCCGAGTCAGAATTATCCTCTGCCGAGAGCCGCATTCGGGCTTTTTAGTGCATTAAACCTGCCAAAATGCTAAATTGTGCGCCCTTTGCACAACGTAGTAATTAACACCAAACAAGATGACAGACGAACAGCCAAATTCGAAACGAAATATCCTGGTCACCAGCGCGCTACCCTATGCCAACGGCCCGATTCATCTTGGACACCTAGTTGAATACATACAGACTGACATCTGGGCTCGTTTCCAACGTTTACGTGACAACACCTGCTATTACGTTTGTGCTGATGACGCCCACGGCACACCCATCATGTTACGCGCACGCCAGGATGGCATTACACCTGAAGAATTGATTGCTGCCACACAAAAGGAACATGAAACTGACTTCGCTGATTTTTTAATCGATTTTGATAATTACTACACCACGCATTCGGATGAAAACAAAGAATTCGCTTCCAGCATCTATCTAAAATTGCGCGATGAAGGTCATATAAAAACACAGACCATCAAGCAGGCTTACGATCCGGAAGCTGAGATGTTTTTACCTGATCGCTTTATCAAAGGCACCTGCCCTAAGTGTGGTGCAGACGATCAATACGGTGACAACTGTGAAGTGTGTGGTGCAACCTATGACCCGACAGAATTAAAAAATCCAATTTCAGCTGTTAGTGGTGCAACACCCATCGAAAAAGATTCTGAACAGTACTTTTTCAAACTCAGCGACTTCTCTGAAATGTTGCAGCAGTGGTTAAAAGAAGGTCACGTACAATCAGAAGTTGCTAACAAACTGGATGAATGGTTTGAAGAAGGTTTAAAAGATTGGGACATCTCACGTAATGCGCCTTATTGGGGTTTTGAAATTCCTGACGCTCCGGGCAAATACTTCTACGTGTGGATGGACGCGCCGATGGGTTACATGGCAAGTTTCAAAAATCTGTGCGATAAAAAGGGCATCAATTTTGATGATTACTGGGCGGCTGACAGTAAAAATGAGTTATATCATTTCATCGGCAAAGACATCGCCCGCTTCCACACTCTGTTCTGGCCTGCCGTTTTAGACGGTGCCGGTTACCGGAAACCCAGTGCCGTTTTCTGCCATGGTTTCTTAACCGTCAATGGACAAAAGATGTCGAAATCACGCGGCACCTTTATCAAGGCTCGCACTTACCTCGAGCATCTAAACCCTGAATATCTGCGTTATTACTACACCGCCAAACTATCATCTGGTGTAGACGATATCGATTTAAACCTGGAAGACTTCATGCAGAGAGTCAATTCTGATCTGGTTGGAAAAGTCGTCAATATTGCCAGTCGTTGTGCCGGCTTCATCACCAAGAAATTTGACAAGCAATTATCTGCAGAATTGCCTGATCTTGATCTATACAACGACATCGTTGCCGCTGGGGAACAGATCGCCAGTCATTTTGAAAACCGCGAATACAATAAAGCGGTACGCGAGATCATGGCACAAGCGGATAAAGCCAATGTTTACATCGATGACAATAAACCCTGGGTGCTGATCAAAGAAGAAGGCAAAGAAGATGATGTGCAAAAAATCTGCACACAAGGGCTTAATATGTTCCGCCTGCTCATGACCTACCTGAAACCGATCTTACCGGCCACTGCAGAAAAATCTGAAACCTTCTTGAATACAGAACTAAAATGGTCAACTATCGCAAAGCCCTTACTTTCCCACGGCATCAATAAATTCAAACCGTTACTCACGCGTATCGAAAAAGAACAGATAGATGCCATCACTGAAGCGTCCACCGAAAATATGCCGACTGAAGAAATAACTGCGAGTGGACCACTGGTTGACGACCCGATTGCCAACGAAATAAGTTTTGATGATTTTGCCAAAGTCGATCTACGTATTGCCAAAATTGTTAAAGCCGAGCACGTCGATGGCGCTGATAAACTATTGCAGCTAACGCTGGATTTAGGAGGCGACACCCGTAACGTTTTTGCCGGTATCAAGTCGGCCTACAAACCAGAAGATTTAGAAGGAAAATTGACCGTCATGGTGGCTAATCTAGCCCCGCGTAAAATGCGCTTTGGACTGTCAGAAGGCATGGTACTGGCAGCCGGCCCGGGCGGTGATGAATTATATATCCTCAACCCTGATGCCGGCGCGGTGGCAGGTATGAAGGTAAAATAAGCACTTCAAGCGGTAACCGGAAAACTGCGATTAATAATAAAACCCCATAAAACAACCGTATATCTGTGACAAATGGCATTTAGTCACCTTTACTCAGCTTTTAATGAAAGATTTATTATACTAATCACATATGAAAGTGCTTATTTTAGAAAATGGACGTTTGTTTCAAAAAATATTGCGGGATCTGCTAATCGAGCTAGACTGCTCAGTGAGCTGTGTTCGCAACGGTGAAGAGGGTCTCAATTTATTAGTCAACACTACAGAAGAAACTAAATATGATTTAATTATTGCTTCGCAGCATATCTTTGACAAAAGTGACACAGATTTCATCAAACACTGTAAAAAATTCAAGCTGGATACCCCCATTATCCTGCTCACCTCCGAACCTAACGAAACACTGTTAAAAAATGCCCGCTCTGCTGGCATCAAAGACATTTTTCCAAAAACCAATCTCATCTACCTGAAATCCAGTATTCGTTACTATATACAGGGTGAACAAACTTTTAATATTCAGGGCGGTAGAGTTCTTTACGTGGAAGATAGTGTATCCGTTTCCCACATAGTAACAAACTACCTGAAAAAACTTAATCTCGAGGTCACACATTACTCAACTGCAGAAGAAGCTTTTCATGCGTTTACCGAATTTGATTATGATCTCGTCATCACCGACGTTATGCTAAAGGGCACAATGGATGGTTTATCGTTAGTACGTATGATCCGTGCGCATAACTCGCACACGTCGAAAACACCTATTTTAGCGATGACCGGAAATAGCGATACACAACTAAGAATTAATCTGTTACACGCAGGCATAAATGATTACGTCACAAAACCGCCCATCGAAGAAGAACTTGCGGTGCGAGTTAATAATCTGATCACCAACAAACACCTTGCAGATAAAGTGCGAAAACAACAACGTGCATTATTTAACATCGCCATGACCGACCAGTTAACGACATGCCACAACCGTCATAGCCTCTCGGAATACGCACCGAAATATTTTAAGGATGCGATACGTTACCAGCATCCACTTAGTATCATGATTCTTGATCTTGACCACTTCAAAAAGATCAATGATGAGTTCGGCCACACCACTGGTGACGTGGTACTGGAAGAGGTTGGAAAATTATTGATGAGCATCTGCCGCCAGGGCGATATCGTCGCCAGGATCGGCGGCGAAGAATTTCTAATCTTATTGCCGCACTGCAACACAGTAGATGCCATGGATAAAGCTGAGAACGTCCGTGCTTTGATAGAACAGACAAAACCCTGCGACCTGACAGTGACCGCGAGCATCGGTATAGCCTCATTGAGCAAACAATATGACGAGGATTTCGATAAATTATATAAAGCGGCAGATAAAGCCGTTTACCTCTCTAAAGAGAATGGTCGCAATCAGGTATCTATCGATCGCAAGAACGCTGAAGCCTCTGGATTAAAACAGGCTAATTGAAACAGCTATCAGTGGCTGATAGCTCGACAAAAACCTACTTTCTTCATTGATTTTATTGAGATTTCTTTAATATAAATCAACAAAATACAGAGCTACAATCTGGTAGAATGCGCGCATGACAGAATACGCACTCATCCTGCTGAGTACCATATTAGTTAATAACTTCGTTCTGGTTAAATTTCTTGGCCTGTGCCCGTTCATGGGCGTTTCCAGAAAATTAGAAACGGCTATCGGCATGGCGCTAGCCACCACGTTCGTACTCACCATATCCTCGGTCAGCAGCTATCTGGTCAATGAATACATTCTGGCACCGCTGGATCTTGAATACATGCGCACTATCATGTTTATTCTGGTTATCGCAGTCGTCGTCCAGTTTACAGAAATGGTCGTTCATAAGACCAGCCCATTGCTCTACAACGTACTCGGTATTTTCCTGCCACTGATCACAACAAATTGTGCAGTTCTCGGTGTCGCCTTACTCAACATACAGGAACAGCATGGCTTCTTGCAATCACTGTTCTACGGCTTTGGCGCTGCCGTCGGATTCTCTCTGGTGTTGATCCTGTTTTCTGCATTGCGCGAACGAATCATCGTTGCTGACGTACCGGAAGCTTTTCAAGGTACATCGATTGCATTGATTACCGCAGGCATTATGTCGCTCGCTTTCATGGGATTCGCAGGTCTCATAAAAATATAAGCGAAGACATCATAATTACACATGCTCACTGTCATTATCACACTCGCTGTTATCGCCAGTATCTTTGGTTTGATACTTGGCTATTCTGCTATTCGATTCAAAGTGGAAGGCGACCCTGTGGTTGACAAGATCGATGCGCTACTGCCACAGACACAATGTGGACAGTGCACCTATGCGGGTTGCCGTCCTTACGCCGAAGCGATGGCCAAAGGTGAAGCGGAGATCAATCAGTGCCCACCCGGTGGCGAAGCGACCATAATCGCCTTATCTGATCTACTCGATGTTGAGATCAAACCACTGAATGCAGAAAATGGAGAAGTCAAAACGCTACCAACCATCGTCCGTATCGACGAAGAAGTTTGTATCGGTTGCACCCTCTGCATACAGGCATGCCCTATCGACGCAATATTAGGTGCAGCAAAACAGATGCATACTGTCATCGAATCTGAATGCACTGGCTGTGACCTATGTATTGCACCTTGCCCTGTGGACTGCATTCACATCTTTGAGGTCAAACCCACGATACGAAACTGGACAGCAGAATTGCCTGATATCAAATTCGCTGCGCCTAATGCAAGTTAGGCAAGATTCCATGAAACCGACAGCAACACAATTATCAGAAAAAGAACTGTCATCATTTGATGGCGGCATAAAGTTAGTTGCATACAAAGGCATTTCCACGCGTGAACCGATCTCCACGTTTGCACAGACCAGGCAATACATCGTTCCATTACAACAACATATCGGCGCGATCAGTCAGGTATTGGTAGCGCCAGGCGATAAAGTATTAAAAGGACAAATGCTAGCCAAGCCCGGCGACCTGGTAAGCGCCGCGATCCACTCACCTGTTTCAGGCGTAGTCACAGATATTACTCAGCACGACATCCCTCACATATCAGGCCTGGCTGATCAATGCGTCATTATCGAAAATGATTTCAATGATGAATGGGTGACGCGGCAACCGCTTGGTGATCAATATAATGAAACATCATCACACGAGCTGCGTAATGTTATCCGTGACGCAGGCATCGTTGGCCTCGGTGGTGCGACCTACCCCACTTCAGTCAAACAGACTGAAATCAATATTAAAACCTTAATTTTAAACGGTGTGGAATGCGAGCCATACATCTCCTGTGATGACGCGCTCATGCGAGAACGCGCACAGGAAATATTGTCTGGTGCTGACATCATTGGCCATATCATAAAAGCCAGAGAATGTATTATCGCAATCGAAGATAACAAACCCGAAGCGATCAAAGCAATGCAGGAAGCGATCGATCACGATGGTACCGGTTTTTTTCAGGTTCAGATAATACCCACCATCTATCCTAGCGGTGGCGAGAAACAATTAATAAAAATCATTACAGGTGAGGAAGTTCCCAAACATCGTTACCCGGCCGAACTCAATGTCTTATGCCACAACATCGCGACAGCATACGCCATCCACCGCGCTATCTACTTTGCAGAACCACTCATCTCTCGTATCACCACCGTAACGGGACACGGTGTCGCTCAACCACAAAACATTGAGGTTCTGATTGGCACACCGATAAGTCATTGCATCGAACGCTGTGGCGGATACACTGACGATAGTGACGAGCTGATAATGGGTGGCCCAATGATGGGTTTCTCGCTTAACTCTGACAACTTACCTATCGTCAAAGCTTGTAACTGCCTGCTTGTTACAGCAAAGACAGAACATACATCACGAGACAAGCACCTACCCTGTATCCGTTGCGGTAAGTGTGTAGATGTCTGCCCTGCGCGTTTACTGCCACAACAATTGTACTGGTACGCAAGCAGTAAAAATACCGATCGCCTAATAGAACATAACTTGTTTGATTGCATCGAATGCGGATGCTGTGCTTATGTATGCCCAAGTGATATTCCGCTGGTGCAATACTACCGTTCTGCCAAAACAACTATCTGGCAACATGACCGCGAGAGAAAGTTTTCAGATATCTCGCGTCTACGACACGAAGCGCACCAGCAAAGAATAGATAAACAGAAATTCGAACGTGAAGAAAAATTACGCAAAAAACGCGAGATGCTAAAAAATAAAAATAATGATAAAGACAACAAGAAGGATGTCATCGCTGAAGCTTTAGCTCGTGCACAAGCGAAAAAAAATGACAGACTAAAAGATAACGACACAGAAACAGATTAACTATCTGTAGTAATAAGACAACTATATACAAACAAATTAAAAATAAACCATGTTATTCAAACGCACACCATCACCACACATAAAAGAAAGCATCAGCGTCCATGACATGATGTTTATGGTGATCTACGCTTTAATACCAGGCGCATTAGCTTCAATGTATTTTTTTGGTTGGGGCGTACTATTCAACTTATTCATTGCCATCAGTACTTGCCTGCTGACAGAAGCTGCTATCCTGCAATTACGCGGGCGTGAAGTTTACTCCACGATTCAAGACGGTAGCGCCTTACTCACCGCCTGTTTGTTGGCACTCGCGCTACCCTCACTAGCACCATGGTGGATAACAGTCATAGCATCAATCTCCGCTATCGCTGTAGCCAAACATCTATATGGCGGCTTAGGTTTCAATCCATTTAACCCAGCGATGGTCGGGTACATCGTGGTGATGATCTCTTTTCCGCTCGAGATGACATTATGGACGTCACCGATGGGTGTCGGCGAAGGCTGGCCTGATTTCAGTACCACCTTCAACTGGGTATTCCTGGGCATGCTTCCGTTTTCTGAAACTGTCGACAGCATAACGATGGCAACACCGATCGAGCTGATAAAAACACAACTCAATCAGATGCATGATATAGCAGAGACACGTGCGAGCGACGAATACAGTGCTTTATTTTCGAGTATCAGTGGCACGGGCTGGCAATGGATCAATATTTTATTTTTAGCCGGCGGCATCTGGCTAGTAAAGAAAAATGTTGCTGACTGGCGTATCCCAACTGCATTTCTTATCAGTCTGATATTAATTTCTAATGTTTTTTCTGTGGTGGATTACTCGACCAACAGCTCTGCTCTATTTCACGCCTTCAGTGGTGGCACTATGTTATGTGCATTTTTTATTGCCACCGATCCGGTGACCGCCTGTACCACGCCTCGGGGGCGCTGGATCTACGGCGCAAGCATCGGCGCATTGGTATACATTATTCGTAGCTGGGGTGGTTACCCTGATGGCATTGCTTTTGCCGTAGTATTGATGAATATTGCTGCGCCACTGATTGATTATTACACTCAGCCTAAAGTATTTGGTGATCCAGACAGATAAAGCCATGGCCATCATATTACAATATAGAAAAAACATCCTGAAGACTGCCGTAGTGCTGATCGTCTTTGCCGTCGCTGGTGCTGCATTAGTCGGAATCACCTTTACACAGACAGAAGATAACATCGCATATAATGAAAAATTAACTTTGCTACGTAAGTTAAACAATATTATCCCTGCTGATGCATACAACAACAATCTACTACTCGATACCATAAGCATCAAACCCAACCGCCTGCTTGGCACAAAAGAAAATTCGCTGGCGTATCGAGCCAGAAAAGACGATCAGGACATCGCCATCGTCCTTTCCAGTATCGCACCAAATGGATACAATGGTCCCATTCACATGCTGGTAGGTATCTACGATGACGGGCGACTGGCTGGTGTAAGAGTGATAAAACACAGAGAAACACCGGGTCTTGGTGATGTAGTAAGCATTAGCCATTCAAACTGGATATTAGGCTTTAACAATAAGTCACTCGGCAATCCCGATTCTACCCGCTGGAAAGTAAAGCGTGACGGCGGTGACTTCGATCAGTTCACTGGCGCTACCATTACCCCTCGCGCAGTGGTGAAAGCGATACATGATACCTTGCTATACTTCCAACAGAATCAGACGATGTTATTTATTCAGCCAGAAACCGTATTAAACAAACCTGAAAAGCCTCAGTGATGACAGAAACAACAACACAAGAAACCACAGCCAATTTTTCAGAACAAGTAGCAACATCGGGGAAGAGCGGACTGTGGACAAATAATGTTGCCCTCGTTCAACTGCTGGGCCTATGCCCTCTATTAGCAGTAACAGGAACTATCATCAATGGTTTGGGACTGGGCATCGCAACCTTAATCACACTAGTATTGTCCAACAGCATCGTGTCTCTAATCAGACCCTGGCTGAAATCAGAAATTCGCATTCCAATATTCGTTCTCATCATCGCATCTATCGTAACCACTATCGAATTAGTGATGAACGCCTGGTTCCACGAACTATATCTTGTGCTGGGAATATTCATCCCTCTTATCGTCACCAACTGTTCGATCATCGCTCGTGCTGAAGCCTTTGCATCCAAAAACAATCTGGTTGATTCAGCACTTGATGGTTTCATGATGGGACTTGGTTTCACCCTGGTATTAATAGTATTAGGCGGTATGCGAGAGCTGATCGGTTTCGGTACCTTATTTGCCAATGCACAATTAATGTTTGGTGACCTGGGGCATTCGATGACCATAACGCTCAGTGAAGATTACCCCGGATTCCTGCTAGCAGTACTTCCTCCTGGTGCATTTATCGGACTCGGTTTATTGATCGCACTTAAAAATATAATCGATAAGAAACAGAGTGCCCGACAGGTTATTACGGTAAAGAGTAAAGACCCGATAACCAATTAAAACATGAACAAAAATAAACGCTTCGAAATCTTTTCACGTTTACGAGACGATAACCCAGAACCCACGACAGAACTTAACTTCAACAGCACGTTTGAATTATTAATTGCCGTCATACTATCCGCTCAAGCGACAGACAAAGGCGTAAACAAAGCTACAGCAAAACTCTACCCCATAGCCAACACACCAGAAACTATTTATAACCTTGGTCTGGACGGTCTCAAAAAGTACATCAAAACCATCGGGCTGTATAACAGCAAAGCTGCCAACATCATCAAGACCTGCAAGATACTCGTCGAACAACACAACAGTGTCGTACCTGATGATCAGGCGATGTTAGAAGCGCTGCCTGGTGTCGGCAGAAAAACAGCCAACGTAGTCCGAAATACTGCTTTTGGGCATCCGACGATGGCAGTAGATACACATATATTTCGAGTTTCCAACCGCACAAAAATTGCACCTGGAAAAAATGTACTCGAAGTAGAAAAAAAATTAGTTAAATTTATTCCTGAAGAGTTTATGGTCGATGCACATCATTGGCTAATCTTGCTTGGGCGATATACTTGCGTTGCGAGGAAACCTCGGTGCGGGTCTTGTTTGATTGAGGATCTGTGTGAATTTAAGGATAAAACTGAATAGTTTTATCCTTGTTCGTTTTAATTAATTCTCTTTTCTTAATATTTACCTTGTTCTTTTTGTTTGACATTGCGGTCATCGCACCGCGGGCGAGTCACTCTTTTGCTACAGCCCAAAAGAGTAACCAGAAAAGGCCGCCACCACGGCTACGCCCTGCATGAAAACGCAGGGGTTCCCATTTAGGTGTCTGTATTATCATGCTGCGCCAGAACTCGCACAAAACGCTCAGACAGTTTTCACAGAAAACCCATGATAATACAGACACCTAAATGGCTTGCCTAAAAGTGGATAAGATCAATAACGAAAAAGAAACGAAACAGAAATAGAAACGAGAATTAGAACTTGGTGCATGGTTGTTGTTTTATTTTCTATCTTTTACCTCACATCAGCCAAGCCATTGAGGCAGGTTAGACGCCATGGGTTTTCTGTGAAAACTGTCTGAGCGTTCTTTGCGAGTTTTTTCACAGCATGGCGACTGGCTTGACTCAGTGGGAACCCCGTGCTTTTTACGGGCAGCCAGGCGTAGTGACGGCTTTTTTTGGTTACTTTTTTTAGCTGTAGAAAAAAAGTGCCTCGCCGTAAAGGGCGAAACTCACGAGGCGACTTCAAAATAGCT
>WTCC01000162.1 GCA_013138755.1 Gammaproteobacteria bacterium | reverse complement strand
ACACGATCCGTACCGGTACGATTACCTTCCATATCCATCGACATGTAACGATAGGTCAACATGAATTCGCCATCACGCATCAGATGATCGCCACTGACACCTATCGGTGCATGGCTATCTGGACGAGTGTGGTCATGCCCCGAATGATCGGCATGCATCGAATGGTCATGCTCTTCGGCTTGAACGTTAGGTATCGATAAAATCGATGCGGCTGACATCAACATCAGCGCAGATAATGATGCGTTTTTCATAGTTACTCCAAATATTTACTCATAGTTTTAAATTCACGATTACAGTATTCATGCCAACTATGGAATCAGACTAAATCAAGGACTTAGTGATATTTACAAGAAAAAACTGTGTGAGATAACACACTGTATAGAAAATACTTACAGAATATAGCGAAAAATTTGGATTTAGCTTATCTCTGCTAGTACTTGTTCCAACATGTTTATCGACTGGTTATGATAGCCACCGCCAAACATGTTTAGGTGGTTGATGATGTGATAAGTATTGTAGAAAGTTTTGCGCACAGCAAAACCATCATCAAGAGGGTAGGTGCTCTGATAGCTCGCATAAAAGTCAGCCGTAAAACCGCCAAAGACGTACGTCATCGCCAGATCTGCTTCGCGATCACCGTAATAAAATGCCGGATCATAGACCACCGGTGTTCCATCACTAAGACCGGCAACGTTTCCCCCCCACAGATCACCGTGCAGCATGGATGGCCTTATTACTCTATCAGTAAAGAGTTTTGGCATATCAACCAGTAACTTTTCACCTAATGATTGCAGCTCTCCACCGTAGCCGTTATCTGCCGCCAACTGCAATTGAAACCCCAGGCGCTGGTCTCGCCAAAAGTCTACCCAATTATCCGTTTTGTGATTTGGCTGATGGGTCGCACCGATCGTGTTATCGATGCCCCAACCAAATTGGTCGGCCTGCACACGATGCATGGTCGCCAATTGCTCACCAAGTTCGGTCTGATTTGCCGACCCTGAAAGATCAAGATACTCAAGAACGATATAGCTCTGCATTCCATCATCACCAAAACAGACAGGATTAGGCACCCGGATGGAATGACTTGATGCTAGCGCCTGCAGTCCTCTGACTTCGGCTTGAAACATGGGCAACTGCCCGGCATGGTTAATTTTAACAAAATATTGCTCACCGTCATCGCCTGTTATTACAAACGCATTATTTATACTACCTCCAGCCACAACCCGCTGCTTCATGACGGAGAAAGCTTGGCCGGTAGTTTCTTCAATATGCTGAATTATTGATTGCCAGTGTTTCATAGCGCTCCTGCGATTTTTTCTCTATAAAATAATCGTTTTTCTTAAACAGCTGTTTAAATCACTAAGTAACTGTTATTTTTTTGATAAAAATCAACGGTTGTACACAAGTAATTTATAAATATCGAATACACTAAAAGATACATTACAAGAGCATCACTTATCAACCATAAATCGCATATATATACTTTATAACCTATTGTAAAATATACAGTTTAATTAAATGGTCAAAAAATAACCAAAACAACAAAAACACTATTATTTTAGTCAGAAAAGGTTTAATTATTTTTCTTTTCCACAAAGTTATCCACAGATTTTGTGCGTAACTTGCCTTTTGTATAGTATTTTAATAACTTACGCTACCTATCCTCGAAAATTTATTAAGAATTAGCATTAAATTAGACTCCAGATTACTGTAACAGTAAACACTTATACACAAGACTAAACCCACATTTATATAGCTCCGTCAAGCATATTTTTCAATCTACTATAATAGAGCTACCCTATACAACCTATTGAATTATATCATGATAATTTGTTAATATTTTTTTACTATTTTTTTTATAAAAATCACTAGCGAAAAATATTTTTTTCTGGTAGCCCTATTGTCCACAGAGTTATCCACAGAAAACCCTTCAACAAAAAACTTATCCACAAGCTAAACCACCGGCTAATGATGATTCTTGCAAACCAAAGGGATTTTTGCAGTAAAATCAACTTTTTTTGAGCTCTCTCACATCATGATTAGGCGGCTAAATGCCCAATAACCGTATTGTTAAAGTCGCTGTTCCATGCCCTTTATACAACACTTTTGACTATCTCCTCGATACTGAACACCGTAATTTGACGATTCAGGCCGGTATGCGTGTGCGCATCCAGTTTGGTCGACAGAAGCTAATCGGCATTATTCTCGAGGAGATTCAACAGACTGACGTGCCGTCGAGCAAACTAAAGACTGTTATTGCTGTTTTAGATAACCATAGCTTATTCAATGCTGATCTACTCAAACTATTACTTTGGGCGGCGCGCTACTATGTCCACCCTCCAGGCGACGTTTTTCAGACTGCTTTACCTGTCTATCTACGCAATAACGACGATGCAACACCGGCACTCTCTAACGTTTGGCGTATCAATCATAAACAGAGCATGGCGCAAGATGAAATTCAGCAAACTTTGAAACGCGCACCAAAGCAGCAACAGGTATACCAATTATTAGCTGCGTCAGAAAGTGGCCTTGATGCTGAAGCCTTAAACACAATTACTAGTAACTGGCGCTCACCCATAAAAGCTCTACTGGAAAAACAACTCATCGAGCAAGACGTAATACCTGCTGTCATAAAAGCGAAGAAGACTGCAATACTAGATTATTCTTTGACGCAGGAACAATCTACTGCCATCAAATCGATTCAATCACATCGTCATGGACACGCAGTCCATGTACTGAATGGTGTAACCGGTAGTGGTAAAACTGAAGTTTATCTTTCACTCTGCGAAACCGTACTCGCTGCTGATCGACAAGTTCTAATCCTGGTACCTGAAATTGGCTTAACACCACAGCTAATGCAACGTTTTCGTGAACGCCTCAACACCAACATCGTGGTTTTACATTCGGCCATGAATGACAAACAACGTTACGCTGCCTGGCATGCCGCTAGCACGAATCAAGCACAGTTGGTTATCGGCACACGCTCGACAATTTTTACACCACTACCCAAACTAGGCCTTATCATCGTCGATGAAGAGCATGACGGCAGTTACAAACAGCAAGATGGTTTCCGATACAACGCTCGTGATCTAGCCATCTTACGCGCAAAAAACAATAATATTCCTATCGTGCTCGGCTCTGCTACACCGTCAATAGAAAGTTTGAACAATATAAATGAACAGCGCTATATGGTGCATTATTTAAAGCAACGCGCCAATAAAAAGCCTGTACCCAGCATCAAGCTTGTCAACTTGTGCAGTCAAAAGTTACGCGAGGGTATGGCTGAGACATTACTCTCTGCCATCAAACAACATTTGGATAAACAAGGTCAGTTGCTGTTGTTTATCAATCGTCGAGGATTTGCCCCCTTACTGATGTGTCACGACTGTGGCTGGACGACGAACTGCTTGCGCTGCGACGCGCATATGACTTTCCACAAAGGTCGCAAACAGCTACATTGCCATCATTGTGGATCGCAACGACCCGCGCCCGAACAGTGTGATGAGTGCGGCAGCACCAACATACTTGCGATTGGCGCCGGAACTGAACGTATCGAACAGTACCTACAAAGCACATTCCCTGACACGCAAGTAAGCCGCATCGATCGTGATACAACGCGCAATAAAGGCAGCCTCGAAGATAAGTTAGAAAAAGCTCACAGTGGAGAGAGTGGCATACTTGTCGGAACACAGATGCTCGCAAAAGGTCACGACTTCCCCAACCTCACTTTAGTTTGCATTCTGGATACCGACCAATCATTGTTCAGCGCTGATTTTCGTGCGGCGGAACATCTCGCTCAACTCGTCACACAGGTCTCAGGGCGCGCAGGGCGTGCCGAAAAAGCAGGCGAAGTACTGATACAGACCCATCACCCTGATCATCCATTACTACAAAAACTACTGCACAAAGGCTACCTATCATTCGCCGAAGAAGCACTAAAAGAACGTCGATCTGCGGGTTTACCACCTGCCCGCCACCTGACCATTCTTCGATGCGAATCAGTTGAGCCAAAAGCTGCGCAACTTTTTCTGAATCACGCAATTGAACAGGCTCAGCGAGTTGAAAAAGACAATGTCGATATCTTCGGACCTATACCTGCCCCCATGGAAAGACGTGCTGGACGCTTCCGCTACCAGATCATGCTGCAATCTGACCACAGAAAATCTCTGCGTCAATTTTTAAGCTGGTGGGCACCGCAACTGCAACAACTCAACTCAGCTCGAAAAGTACGCTGGTCCATCGACGTTGACCCTTATGATACATTTTAGAGATAGTTGGCAGTTTTATATTAAAAAATAACCATTACAGATAAATAGAAATGTTTAAAATATTTGAGCCTCACTCAAGATAACAGCATTTGCTTATTGCATTTATCTGTCTACTGCCGACTGCCTACTTCCAACTAATCTTTTAACGTATAATCGCACTCCGTAAAAACACATAAAGACCATACGAAGATAGCCCTTTGAAAAAAACCATCGAATCCCTACTTGACCAGGCATTAGAAAAACTAGTCGCTGACGAGTTAATCGAAACCAAACCCGAGCTGCAAATTTCACGCACCAAGGATGCTGCGCATGGCGATTTCACATGTAATGTTGCCATGATGCTGGCCAAGCAAGCGGGCAAGCCGCCTCGTGATGTTGCTCAGATTATCATCGACGCCATGTCCGCCGATAAATCGATAGTAAAGATTGAGATTGCTGGCCCTGGATTTATCAATTTCTTTCTAACCCAAGAAAACACCTTGAGCATAATCAAAGATATTCTCAGCCAGGGTGATGATTTTGGTCGCAGCGATGCAGCTGAAAGAGAAAAAGTACAGATCGAATTTGTCTCAGCCAACCCCACAGGGCCACTGCATGTGGGTCATGGTCGCGGTGCAGCGTATGGTGCCACGCTGGCTTCATTAATGCGCGCTGTTGGTTACGAAGTGGACTGCGAATATTATGTAAACGACGCCGGGCGTCAGATGAATATCTTAGCGACCAGTATCTGGTTACGCTATCTACAGGAAAATGGAATCGACATCCCTTTCCCAAGTAATGGTTACAAGAGTGAAGCCTACATCTTCGACATCGCTCGAGCGCTTAAAGAAGAACATAAAGATACTTTTGTGCAGACAGCAGAAAGCATCATGCAAGACATCCCCGCCGATGAACCTGATGGCGGTGACAAAGAGACTCACATCGATGCTTTAATCGACCGTGCTAAATCATTACTAGGCAACGACGCTTACCGAACTATCTTTGATGCTGCTCTCAATACTATCATTGCAGATATCCGTCAGGATCTCGAAGAGTTTGGCGTTCACTATGAACACTGGTATTCAGAACAGTCATTATCCGATCGCGATCTGATCAATGCTGCCGTCAAACAATTACAAGACGCAGGTCATATCTACGAAGAGAACGGCGCGTTGTGGTTCCGTTCTACCGACTTCGGTGACGAAAAGGATCGCGTCGTCATCCGTGATAACGGACAAGGCACTTACTTCGCTTCAGACATCGCATATCATCTGGATAAATTCGACCGCGGCTATAATCGCGTGATCAACATCTGGGGCGCAGACCATCACGGTTATGTACCTCGGGTAAAAGGTGCGCTAACTGCCCTGGGTAAAGACGAAAGAAAACTTGATGTCTTACTGGTGCAATTTGCCAACCTATACCGCAATGGCGAACGTCTGCAGATGTCTACCCGCTCGGGCTCATTCGTCACCCTGAGACAATTGCGCAAAGAAGTAGGTAACGATGCTGCACGTTTCTTCTACGTGATGCGAAAGTGCGAGCAACACATGGATTTTGATCTGGACCTGGCTAAGTCACAGAGCAATGACAATCCTGTTTATTACATCCAATATGCACATGCAAGAATTTGCAGTGTACTTGCGCAGTTGGCAGAAAAACAACTTAAACATGATAGTGAAAATGGATTTCAACACCTAAGCTTACTCACTGAAAAACATGAGACCGAACTGATCAGCAGACTAGATGCTTATGCTGACTTACTACACAAAGCTGCTTTTGATGCTGAACCACATCTTCTAGTACATTACTTACGTGAACTAGCGAACCTGTTGCATTCTTATTACAACGCTCATCAATTCATCATCGAAGATAATAATTTACGTGATGCTCGTTTCAACTTGATCTGCGCAACAAAACAAATCATCAATAACGGCCTCACTTTATTGGGCGTAAGCGCACCAATAAAAATGTAATAACAAACCA
>WTCC01000200.1 GCA_013138755.1 Gammaproteobacteria bacterium | reverse complement strand
AGTGAAGCGGCTAGAGCTATGCGCAAATTCATCATTACGACCCAGCGCACGCAGTACATAACTAGGCTCAAGACTGGCTGACGTACATGCACTACCACTTGATATCGCCAGCTCACTCAATGCCATCAATAAGCTCTCGCCTTCTACATAGTTAAAGCTGATATTTATATTGCCGGCTATACGTTGATCGATATCACCATTGACATAAACTTCTTCCATGTCCTTAACACCGTCATATAATTTGTTTCTTAATGCTAATAAACGTACATTTTCAGTCGCCATCTCTGCTTTCGCAATTTTAAACGCTTCACCCATACCGACGATCTGATGAGTCGCCAGAGTACCTGAACGCATACCGCGTTCATGACCACCACCGTGCATCTGTGCTTCCAGACGTACGCGAGGTTTTCTTTGTACGTATAGAGCACCGATGCCTTTTGGGCCATAGATCTTATGTGCTGAAAAACTCATCAGGTCAACAGGTAATTCTTCCAGATTGATCTCAACTTTACCTGCACTCTGCGCAGCATCGACATGAAAAATTATTTTTCTTTCACGACAGATGTTACCGATCGCTTCGATATCCTGAATGACACCGATTTCATTATTGACATGCATGATAGATACTAACGTAGTGTCATCACGTAATGCCGCCTTCAGCACATCGAGATCGATCAATCCATTTTTCATCGGATCAATATAAGTTACTTCATAACCTTCACGTTCTAACTGACGACAACTGTCGAGCACTGCTTTATGTTCTGTCTTACAGGTGACGATATGTTTACCACGTTTTTTATTAAAGTGAGCAACACCCTTGATAGCGAGATTATCTGATTCAGTTGCACCCGATGTAAACACGATTTCTTTTGGGTTAGCACCGACTAACTGAGCGACATTCTTACGCGCTTCTTCAACCGCCGCTTCTGCTACCCAACCAAAACTATGGCTACGTGATGCCGGGTTACCAAAACTGCTATCCGGCCCCATGTACTTAATCATTTCCGCTACCACACGTTCATCAATCGGTGTCGTTGCAGAATAATCTAAATAAATTGGTTTCGCTGTTTGTTCACTCACTTCATTCACCTTACTTGTTAAACATTTGCAGCCATCATCACTGCTGAATGTCGATTTATTTCAATAATGTCATTTAACGCTGTCAATAAAACGTCGATATCTGACAATGTATTATTCTTTCCTATGCTGACTCTTATCGCCGAGTTAGCCAATGTAGCTGGAACATTCATAGCTTTCAAAACATGGCTAGGTTCTGCTTTACCACTCGTGCATGCAGATCCGCTGGACACTGCAATCGCTTTTCTATCTAGCTGCATCAGCAGGGTTTCGCCATCAAAACCGTCAACACCAAACTGCACTGTATTTGGTAAGCGATCCGCTTTTTCCGCAAAGATAGTTACCGCATCAAACTTATTAAGCCCTACTTCCAGTGCATCACGCAAAGACCGTAGATACGTACTTCTTTCCTGCAGGTTAGTCAGAGCTAATTCTGCCGCTTTTCCAAAACCAACAATGGCTGGCACATTTTCGGTACCGGCACGTAAATTCTTTTCCTGGCTACCGCCAAATTGTAACTTTGCTATTGGCAGATGTTTGTCGACGACCAAAGCACCAACACCTACGGGCCCATACAATTTATGCGCTGAAAGCGTCATTGCATGCACACCACTTTCAACAAAATTCAACGCTATCTTGCCAGCGGCCTGTGATGCGTCAGTATGAAAGTAACAATTGCTTTCCTTTGCCAGAGCAATTAACGGTACAATATCCTGTATCACACCTGTCTCATTATTAGCAGTCATTACTGATAACAGTGATGACTGCGCTGTCATCGTTTCTTCCACAGCCGATAGTATTACCAGCCCTTCTTCATCAACCGGCAAAAAGTCTACTTTTACTGGTAGATTTTGCGCCGGCTCAAGCAAAGACATATGCTCTATTGCACTGAGAGCAATGCTTCCTTGATTATCTTCATGCTGACTAAATCCGTTTAGTAATAAATTATTCGATTCTGTCCCACCACTGGTAAAGACGACCTGTTCTGCTCTAGCACCAGCTAATCGCGCGACCAACTCACGCGCTTGCTCTATAGCTTCTTTCTGCAATCGTCCAAAGCGATGCACGCTAGATGGATTGCCCGTCACCTGCCCCATATAAGGCAGCATGGCTTCCAGAACTTCTTCATCTAGAGCCGTCGTCGCATTATTATCGAGATACACTGCCATTCATTTACCTTCGAGGTGTTACTCTGTTTAAACTCAAATAATGCTGGCTTTATCCTGACGCAATTTCACATCATTCACAGCTTCCTGTGACATGATTTCTGAGATTGTAATACCGTCAAGAAATGTACGAATTTCGTTGCTTAGCTCTTGCCACAAGTCGTGCGTCAAACATTGGTAGCCACCACTGCAACCATCAGTGTCATCACAATCGACCACTTTACAGGATTCATCAACCGCTAAAATGATGTCCGAGACACTGACCTCGTCGACATTATTCGTTAGCTTGTAACCACCACCCGGACCACGGGTACTGCTGACTACATCATTACGACGCAGCTTTGCAAAGAGTTGTTCTAGATAGGACAGTGAAATACCCTGACGCTCTGATATAGCCGCCAGAGAAACAGGACCGCCCTCCTGATGTAAGGCAAGATCGAGAACAGCTGTCACTGCATAGCGACCTTTAGTGGTTAAACGCATATCTGATACCAATAATAGTAATTAAGTGAATTTTACTTAATCCCGACTAATTTGGTCAAGTATTTAACCAAGTATTTTAGTCAGGTATTACCAAAGTGATATAAATTCACGCAAGTTATTGATATTTAGCTATATAAGTTATTAATTTGTTTCGATTTTATCTGCTTCTTCAGCATCATCGCCACCATCAGTCGAAATCGAACATGACCCCAGATCAGGCAATTTATCGACATCGATTTCAGCTCCAAACTGCTTCAAAGCACCGCACATGGTTTCCATTTTCTCATCCATCGCATGGATATGATCAAGCATTTTATTTATCGCAGTAGCAACAGGGTCAGGCGCATCTCTGGTCGCACCATAAGCATCGAACCCCATTTTTTCTGCCAGGGCATTACGTTTTTTCTGATCACCATCATGACGATGTATGACTCTGCCCGGGACGCCGACTACTGTTGAATTTTTTTCTACATTTTTCGTGACTACTGCATTTGAGCCTATGCGTACCCCTTCGGCCAGAGTAATGGGCCCTAGCACTTTAGCACCTGCGCCGACGACGACATTATTGAGTAAAGTCGGATGACGTTTACCCGAGTTCCAACTCGTTCCACCCAGAGTAACGCCATGATACAAAGTACAGTCATCACCGATCTCCGCGGTTTCTCCGATGACCACCCCCATACCATGATCGATGAAGAATCGATGCCCGATGGTAGCCCCCGGATGGATCTCTATACCCGTCATCCAGCGAGCAAAAAGAGAGAACCAGCGTGCCAGCCACTTCAGGCCGATATTCCACAACGAATGATTAATACGATGAAAGATGACAGCATGCACGCCGGGGTAACAAGTCAGGATATCCCAGGTGGTTCTTGCGGCTGGATCACGATCAAAAACGCAACTTATATCTTCACGAATACTAATAACATTTTCCTCAATTATTCAGAGCCAAGCTAAAGTGCTTCTGACCATATTACATAAAATCTACTTGCAGGTTATACCCTGAAAACTTCCGGATATTTAAAACACCGACATCCAGGATTAAATATTGCCCTTTTATACCCATCAGTGTTCCTTCGATATCAGGCTGCTTATCGAAGTTAAGTGATTTAATCTTCTCAGGATATTCGACTATCGGGTATTTGATGTCAACGACCTGCTCATCTATAGTCTGTATTGCATCCTCTCCCTGCTCATGTTTAAGCACCATAATTTCACTTTCACACTTCTCTAACAATTCATCTCGGATAGCTTTGAGATCCTGTTGCTCCGCATCTGACTTGAGCATCTTGCGCCAATCAGTACGGTCGGATACGTGCTGTTTTAGCGCCATCTCTAATAAACCTGATTGCAATCTATTCGCCACCTGGAAGATAGGTAAAGCCTGACCGGCGCCTTGATCCATCCAGCGTGTAGGTATCTGCGTGCCACGGGTAATGCCGACTTTGATTCCTGATGAATTTGCCAGATACACAAAATGCGGTTTGAAGCAATGTGATTCGCCCCATTCCGGCTCTCGGCATGTCCCCTCAGCATAGTGGCACGTCTCTGGTTTCATGATACACATATCACAAGATGCCAGACTGCGAAAACAGGGGAAACAATGCCCCTGACCAAAGCTTTTATTAGTTTTTCTACCACAGGCAACACAGTGAATTTCACTTTTATAACTCAGCTTTATGGTTTGGCCAATGTGTTCATTCATCGGTAATAAATCTTCGCCGATCGGTAGCTGGTACTGCACAGATTCGTCTTTTGCAGCATCTCCTAGTGTGGTCTGCATTTTTTTTATATTACCAATCATGATTTAGTCTTTGTAATTATGTTAAGTGTAACGTTGGATAAAGCCATCAATCTTATCAACTGCTTGCTCTAATATCGCCAGTGATTGTGTATAAGCAAAACGACAATGTTTACTCGCCAGATGATCACCAAAGTCTATTCCTGGCGTCAGTGCAACACCTTGTTCATTCAACAATTGATTGACCCAAAGAAAACTGTCATCGGTAAAAGACTCACAGTTAGCATAGATATAAAAAGCACCCTGCGGTCTTGCGCTTATCTTAAAGCCCAGTTGCTCCAGAGCAGGCAATAAAAAATCACGACGAGCTTTAAATTCTTCTCTACGCTCGTCAAGTATCCATTGCGTACTTTCTTTCAGCGCAGTAAGTGCTGCATATTGTGACATAGTAGGAGGTGCTAAAAAAATATTTTGTGCGATTCGATCAACCACATCAACATAGCATTCTGGCACGACCATCCAGCCAACACGCCAGCCGGTCATACCAAAATACTTTGAGAAGCTGTTGATAACAAAACATTCGTCAGAAACTCCTAATGCAGTATAGTCATCAGAGTCGTAAACCAACCCCTGATAGATTTCATCGACGATCAATCGTCCTGCATTTTTCTCTACCTGCTCACATAATGCTTTTATCTGCTGCTCAGGTAATACTGTACCAGTGGGATTAGAAGGGGTTGCTACCATGACCGCTCTAGTTTTATCATTCCAGTGTTTTGCAACCAAAGCCGCATCCAACTGATACGCGCTTGCAGAACTCACGGGGATCATCTGTGACTCAACAGCAAGCACCTGGGCTATATTTTTGTTACAGGGGTACCCAGGGTCAGCCAGTAAGATATTTTCACCTGCGTCCAACAGACAACTTATTGCTAACTGAATTGCCCCAGAAGCACCTGGCGTGATGATGACACGCCGAGGATTAATTTCTACAGAGAACTTTCTATGGTAATAATCAGCGACAGCTTCACGAAGCTCAGGAAGACCGCTAGCGGGTGTATAATGTGTTTTAAACTGCTTCAGCGCATCCATTCCCGCTTTAATAATGCATCCCGCTGTCGCGAAATCAGGCTCACCTACTTCCATATGACAGATGGATCTACCCTGGCTCTCCAATTTTTTCGCCTGGGCAAGTATATCCATGACATGAAATGGCTTTAGCGAGTCTGTACGTTTTGAAATTCGATCAGATGACATAAATCACGGATAACATAATATGAAGATTGCTTTTCTTTAGGGCACATTTTACACTGAGAACCCATGCTAACTAAGATTAATTTCACTACTGCTACATAAGCAGAATACACATAATATGTTTAAAAAAATTCGTCCTTACCTACAGATCTGTTTGATTACACTTGTTTTTCTAGCGAACACACCAGCCTACTCACTACCCGAACAAGCACTCGTCCCTGGCGGCATAGCACTGCTACAACTACCTGACCACAAAGCAGACACTAAAGTTTTTTTTAATAAAAGACGCGTCGCTGTATTCCCATACAAAAACACCTGGTTTGCAATGGCAGGAATCAGCCTATCGACAAAGCCCGGTGACTATGAATTTTCTATCAATCAAGCAGATGGCCTCAGTGTTAAAACCAAGATTGCTATCGAATACAAAAAATACGATGAACAACATCTCACTATTAAAAACAAACGCAAAGTAAACCCGAACAAAAAAGATACTGAGCGAATAATTGCTGAAGGCAAACGCAAGAAAAAAGCAAAAACACAATTTAGTGAGTCGACACCCAAGGTGGATTTTATCTGGCCAGCCACCGGTCGTATCAGCAGCATCTTCGGATTACGTCGCTTCTTTAACGAACAGGAACGTAATCCACATAACGGTCTGGACATCGCGGCAGATGAAGGTACACCTATTAAAGCAGTCGCTGATGGCACGGTTACAGAACTCGGTGATTT
>WTCC01000270.1 GCA_013138755.1 Gammaproteobacteria bacterium | reverse complement strand
TGGTGCAACGCTTCGGTAAGTATCTCAAGGAAGTGCCGCCGGGATTACATTTCAAACTGCCGCTCGGTATCGATAAAGCGACCATCGTTCCAGTCAAACGGCAGTTGAAGCAGGAATTCGGTTTCTCTACGCCGGGCGCAAACGATCCGTACCAGACGCCGCACGATGGCAGAAAAGAAACCGAAATGGTGACCGGTGATCTCAACGCCGCACTGGTCGAGTGGGTGGTTCAGTACCGCATCTCGGACCCGTTTAAATACCTGTTCGAGGTTCGCGAGCCGGGTGAAACTCTGCGCTATGTGTCCGAATCCGTGATGCGGGAAGTCGTTGGCGACCGTACCGTGGACGAGGTGATCACCATCGGCCGACAGGAAATCGAAATCGAAGCGCTGGCCAAGATGCAGGAGCTATCGACCAAATATACGATGGGCATCAGCATCGACCAGGTGCAATTGAAAAACATTAATCCACCCGCGCCGGTGCAGGCGTCGTTCAACGAGGTCAACCAGGCGCAACAGGAAAAAGAGAAACTTATCAACGAGGCCCGCCGGGATTACAACAAGGTGATACCGTTAGCCGAAGGCGAAAAGGATCAGCGCATCCGCGAGGCCGACGGTTACCGGCTCAAACGTATTAACGAAGCGGAAGGCGATGCTGCCCGTTTCAGCGCGTTGCTAGCGGAATACACCAAGGCTCCTGAAGTTACCCGTCGCCGCATCTATATCGAGACAATGCAGGATGTGATGCCCAACATAAAATCGAAAATAATTATCGATGAACAGGCGCGCAGCATTCTGCCGTTGCTGAATCTCGATTCAAAGAAGGAGGCAAAGCCATGAAGATCAGTCAGATAGCAATTATGGTGCTCGTAGTCATTGGCGCGTACATTACGATGAGTTCGGTCTATACAGTGAGCGAAGTCGAACAGATGATTATCACCCAGTTCGGCAAGCCCGTCGGTGAGCCAGTGACGACCGCAGGACTGAAGTTCAAGGTTCCGTTTGTCCAGGAAGTCAATCCGATCGACAAGCGTGTTCTGGAGTGGGACGGTAACCCGTCGGATATGCCGACCAAGGACAAGCTCTATATCTCGGTCGATCTATTTGCGCGCTGGCGCATCACGGATCCGCTGCAGTATTTTCTGCGGCTGCGCGATGAACATAGCGCACAGTCGCGGCTGGATGATATCCTTGGCAGTGAAACCCGCAACGCTATCGCCAAGCACGAGTTGATCGAAATCATCCGCACAACGAAGGACCGCGTGCCGCTACGCGATACCTTCCTGACCGACGCGGAACGCAAGCTGGATATGGGCTCGCTGGTGCCGATCCAGAAAGGACGGAAACTGGTCGAGCAGGAAATCTTCACCGCGGCGGCCGAGAAGGTGCGCGTGTTCGGTATCGAACTGCTCGATATCCGCTTCAAGCGCATCAACTATAACGAAAGCGTGCGCCCGAAAATCTATGATCGCATGATTAGTGAGCGCCGTCAGATCGCGGAACGTTTCCTGTCGGAAGGCAACGGCGAGGCCGCCCGAATCCGCGGTAATCGAGTTCGCGATTTAAACAAGATACAGTCCGAGGCCTATCGGCAGGTCGAGGAAATCCGCGGCGTCGCTGACGCAAAAGCCACCGAAATCTACGCGAAGGCCTACAACCAGAGCCCGGAAGCGGTCTCATTCTACGAGTTCACGCGCACCATGCAATCCTACAAGTCGACCATCGCCGAAAACACGACGCTTGTCCTAACCACCGACAGCGACCTGTTCAAATTCCTCAAGGGTATGAATCCGGACGGTAACGGTTATTCGGCACAACGTTCAGGTAACAGACGATGAGGCTGAGCTTTCCGAACGCAAGCCGCAGTTTCGATGAAAGCAGAAGTCAGGTCTGCTTCTGGGGATACGATAGCACGATCGAGATTTCATTCTTTGTGGGTGTGGAGGCACTGAAACAGCTATACCCGGAGATGGAAAACGCTGAGTCGGGATTTCTGCAGGCGTTCGATGCTGTACTGGGCCGTATCCATGAAGTCGCTGACAAAGTCTACGTGCGTGGCGCTAAAGGCAAGGGAATTTATGCTTACATTCTGGCAGCGGAAGATTTCTGACAGTCAAAAACTAAAAAGCATTTCATCACAGAGGCACAGGGAGCACAGAGGTTTTTTAGTTAGCTGCGCCTGCGGCCTAAGCTAGCAATAAAAGCTTTTCTCTGTGTTTGTGGTGAGTTTTGTTGTTGTGTTTATATCTGTCAGCTCATGCCTGAATTCAGTTTGTTATCCGTCAATTTCCCTTGAATCAAAGGGGGCAGACTCGATTGATTAAAAGGGTGTCCCTGATGAATCTTCGACCCACCGACTATTAGTCAATGGGTCCTGTCATAAGGGGTTTCATAAGTGGTTGAATTCTAAGGGTATGATTCATTAACCCGCAAAGCTATGACCTTAGGCCATCCGACTTATAGTCCGTGGGTCCAAGCATCAAAATGTACTTAAATGCATGATATTTAAGGAAAAAGATGGTGGGCCTGGAAGGACTCGAACCTTCGACCTGCCGATTATGAGTCAAGCGAGCTCGTTGCTTTAATGGATAAAACTCGAAGACTTTTAAGGGGTTTTTTGATGTATATCTTTGCTTCATTCGAACACCGAGCCTATCCCGAAACTTTGCCATTTTGTATAGTCAAAAATGAACCAAAATTTAAAGGGACAGGCCTTACATTTCACACATTATTGATTCTGTATTAACATTGTATGGCTTGAGTCTAATGCTTTATAGTAGATCACATACGGTGCAATACCTGTTGGTTATTATTGCGCCCTACGTGCTGGAACTCTGTCTGTTATCCAGATATACCGCCAAATCAACACAATACCACGGTTTCTGTAGCGGGTATAACCGGGTTATTTTTTGTTTTTAATCTGCCAATGTTATCAAGTATTTGCGTGATGCTCATGTTGGCAATTTTGGGAATATACCCAGGCATATAGTTGTGCCAGTAGACTTCTACCGCACGTTTATCATATTTATTTTGAGATGAGTCATTCAATCACCACCGAATAACTTGTACTGCGCCCACCGCCTGATTCTTTTTGTAATGCGCCACGGTCAATCAGGTTAAGTATGTCGCGGTAGGCGGTGTCTTGTGAGCATTTGGCGATTTTTGCCCATTTTGATGTTGTGAGCTTGCCTTCAAAATCATCCAGCAATCTGTTGAGTATTTTGGTCAGGCTGGGTTCGTCCCAGGTGAAAGTGGGCCAATCAGGTTTATCCCATAGATACATTATTAATCTCCGCTCTTTATGCGGATATAATGAGCGTTATTCTCCGCATGGTGTCATTAAGAGGTGATACTGGTTTCCAGTAGTTGTAGTGGCTCGGCTTTTCGGGTGCTGCTGCGTGCGGGCAGCAATCCGACGTGGAATCTGTGGTATCTGGGCGCTATAAGATCTCTCACATTCGTTCGAGATGACACCAGAAGTAGAATTCCGGGGACACATAAGAATGGCACTAAGTTATTGAGTTGTTGGTAATCATTGACCACTGTTATTAACCGTGGTCAATGCCCAGTATGCTACACACCACTTTGCGATCATTTCTCGGACCATCGAATTCGCAGAAGATAATATTCTGCCAGCTTGTTCCCATTATCCCGATGTGGGGCTCATTATGTGAGTCTGTGGTTTATTTTTTTTGTTTTGTCACCAACGATGCTATATCAGACAATGAAAGGATATTAATTTCTGAACGTTGCTGACTGGTTTCGCCACTATAAGGCACTTTTTGTAGAGACCTGAATGATAGTGAGGCAACGCTGATTAATTATAATCCTGATAACGCTTCTTATAGGCATTACCAAAATGCACTTCGAATCGAAAAAATATTAACCATTTTGAGCGCCGGTTTTTTACTACTAGCTGACGGTCTTCATCTAACGTTACTGGCCAGGTTAATTCGGGTGATATCTCATAAAACAGCCATCTACGATGAAAGTTTTTTCTGAAACGAACAGCAGCACGATAGTTTGTGGCCAGAGTCAAGGGATCGGTTATACCATTAGCACTTATCTCATATGATAACGAGGTTTTTTTATTAACTCGTTGATACAAAACAAACGCCTGTAACCAGTCAACACCATCAAATTCCTCAGACAACTTAGCTTCACTTGAAGATCGAAAAAAAAGCTGGTTCTTAAATAGTTTTTCAAAATCAAATAATGTACGGGCACTATGAACTGCTTTTTCGCGCTGCAACTCCTGCGTTAATCGTAAAGTTATGGTTTCATATACTGGATAGGTATAACGATAACGTAATCGTATTCTTGGGGTAAAACTGACACTGACATTAAACTTGGACCTCACATTTTCTGCCAGATCTAACTGCAAACCCAGGCTATTTGTTGACTCCTGATTAGTGCCCGGCGCAATATCACGCAGCTGTTCATCTTCATCACTTTCAAAAGTTAATCGCAAGCGATCTTCCAGAACCGGCAATTCAACACTAAAACTAATATCCGTATTAAATGTAAAGAATTCTTCTTCATCATAACTAAAATCATTTCTCCAGCGAATATAAGTTCCAGCAGCACCTTCCAGGAAAACACGCTCGCTACCAAAAAAGTTGTCAAACCAAAGGGCTGGCTCACAAAATCGCGAATTCACATATATTTGTGTTTCATCATACCAGCTTGTTTCATAATCATAGGTATCAAGACCCCGGTCACAGGGATC
>WTCC01000163.1 GCA_013138755.1 Gammaproteobacteria bacterium | reverse complement strand
TTTTTTCACTAACGCTTTCATTGTCTTCATATTTACATCTATCCAAAATTTATTAACAAATATCTTAGGCGTGTAAGTTAAACGGAAGCACTATCACCATTTGCTCCACGGCTAACCTCCTGGACATTTCTGAGGTAAGATATCTTATCCATTATCCGAGTTAACTGCTGTAGATCACGAATTTCAATTGTAACTGCCATCCGAGCAGTCTGCTCTTTCTTATTCGATACAGTATTAACAGCGATCACATTGATCTTATCATCCGATAAAGTTCTCGTTATATCACTCAGCAGACCATGGCGATCGTTTGCTGTTATCAATATATTAACAGGATAATTTTGTATATCTGTATTACCCCATTCCACCTCGATCAAACGTGCCTGCTCGATCTCTTTCAGGTGCAGAATATTTTTACAATCTGCCCGATGGATACTGACGCCTCTGTCTTTGGTTATAAAACCAGTAATCTCATCATGCGGGACGGGCATGCAACAATTTGCAATGGTTGTTAATAGGTTCCCGACACCTAACACGTTAACACCGCCACTTGATTTTTTAACAGTCTTATCACGAAATGACGGTCGCACTGGAATCGCATCAACATTACTCTTATCTGATTCGTGCAATATCGCAGACAGTTGTGCAATCCCGATATCACCCCGCCCTAGATTTATGTAAAATTCTTTTGCCGTCTGCAACTTGAAATGTTTAACAATTTTTTCGATGTCGAACTTTATACCCTGTCGCTTGAACTCACGTTCACAGAGTGTTTTTCCATCCTGGTAATTTTTTTCTTTATCCTGTTTTCTAAACCAGCTTCGTATGCGATTTCTTGCACGCGATGTTTTTATAAAACCTAAATGCGATATCAGCCAGTCACGTCTTGGCGACGGTTCTTTTGTCGTTAAGATCTCGACTCGTTCACTGTTTTTTAGTTGATAAGTTAACTGTACGATGCGTCCATTAACTTTTGCACCGCGACATCGATGACCAATTTCTGTATGTACCGCATAAGCAAAATCAAGCGGTGTTCCACCTTCTGGCAAGTCTATTACTCTACCCTCTGGTGTTAACACGTAAACCCGGTCATGGAACATTTCCGAGTGGAAACTTTCCAATAATTCGTTATCGTCAGTCTTTGTCGAATCCAGTAATTTTCTTAATGAATCAATACCCGATTGAATATTACTTTTACTACCGACACTCTCTTTGTAACGCCAATGTGCAGCAATACCAAACTCAGCAAACTCATGCATCTGCTTCGTACGGATCTGAATTTCGACCGGCTTAGCATGCAGACCGTAAACGGCTGTATGCAATGACTGATAACCATTGGTCTTTGGGTTAGCGATATAATCGTCGAACTCATTACTGATATGCCGCCATTGAGCATGCACTAATCCTAAGATCACGTAACATTCTGCAATCGTCTCGACAACGACACGCACAGCTCGGACATCAAATAGCTCATCAAAACTGCGATGTTTGGACGTCATCTTCTTCCAGATGCTATAGATATGTTTTGGCCGCCCGTAGATCTCTGTCTTGATGTTTTCTTTACTGGCAATTTCTTTGATCGTCGCCACTACATCATCGATAAACTGCTCACGCTCTTCGCGTTTTTCCTGTAAGTTTTTTGCTATATTTTTATAGGTATCAGGCTCGAGGTAACGAAAAGCCAGATCTTCCAACTCCCATTTCAATTGCCCGATACCGAGTCGATTGGCGATGGGAGCGAATATTTCCAGACTCTCGCGTGCTATCTCTTGCTGCTCTGCAAAATCTGCCAGCTTCAATTGTCTCAGACGTTGCACACGGAACGCTAGCTTGATCAGAACAGCCCGAACATCATCGACCATAGACAACAGCATACGACGCAATCGTTCGACCTGCTCAGGTGAAGATGCGTCTTGCTTACCACGAAAATCGTGTAATTTAATGACGCTCTTAACCAGCCGCATTACCTCCGCACCAAAAACATTTTCCATCGCCACGGTATCAGCCGAGGCAATCAGTCTCGTACTGCTTAACATCGCAACGATAAGTGTGGTTTCATCTGTACCAAGCTCACTTAACAACAGAGCCACATCAAGACTGTTGGGCAATGTTCCTTCCGTGCGAAGCCCCCATACCATATCGCAGGCATGGCGTAACGGACTATCTTCGCCCACATCAAAACCAACCAATTGATGCAAGTATTGATCAATAGTGAAATCTTTTGTTATCTGATTAAAGTGACGAGTTTTTTCCATAATTTATTATCAGATACTAACATTCTGACAAATGAATGCACCGGCAGTAATAAATTAGGATAGTAATCTTAGGAAGAAAAACAAGTGAATAGCAATTGATGCAGGCAACATAAGCCCCCTTCTACACTAACGCTATGTCTTTTGGCAGCTAGGGCATTTTCCGTACAGAGTGAGACTATGGTCGGTGACTTCATAACCTTTGGCTGCAGCGACTTCTCGCTGACGAGTTTCAATCATTTCATCATAAAACTCTTCAACCTTGCCACACGAAACACAGACGATATGATCATGATGCCCTTGTACATTCAGCTCAAATACAGCCTGTCCGCTCTCAAAATGATGACGTTCGACCAGGCCAGCCGCTTCAAATTGCGTCAGTACACGATAGACAGTGGCGAGTCCTATCTCTTCACCATCCGCCAACAACGCACGATAAATGTCTTCTGCACTCTGGTGACGGACAGTAGATACCTCAAGAAACTCTAATATCTTCATCCGTGGAAGTGTTATCTTTAGTCCAGCTTTTTTTAAATCACTCGATTCCATAAATTTCTACTGATTCTCGCGGTTAGATACGGTAGTATTTCTGCTCTTTAAAGTCAGACCCAATTTAAACACGTTTATGTTACTGAGAACCACTCTCATTTCGCTTTTTTATCCCTATCGAAAGCTGAAGTCATTTGCTATCTACTGTGCTATCGGTGGTTGCGCCATGACGATTAGCGCCTGTGCATCATGGCTGCCAGATGCCCATCGTCTTGACCTCCAACAGGGAAACACGATCAAACTGGAACAACTGGAAGCCATTGAAATTGGCATGACAAAATCAGAAGTGCGCCAGATCATGGGTTCGCCCATGTTATCTGACCCTTTTCATAATCAACGCTGGGATTACATCTACCGCTTTATTCCGAACAAAGGCTTTGAAAGGAAATCGTTACTGACACTGTATTTTGAGAATGATGAATTAATAACGATCGATGATTCTCAATATGTGGAACCCTAAGGTAGAGCAGTGAATAGTGAATAACGAATAGTGAAAAATTAAAAGCTTTTTAGAAACAGAGCTTTTTTCTATTAAAATTCACTATTCACTATTCACTGCTTTTAGCCGCCCTTCTTCATTTTCTTGCCTTCTGCAGCACGCTGTCGGCGGACCTCTTTAGGGTCAGCGATTAAAGGCCGGTAAATTTCGACACGATCACCATCTGCCAACACCGTGGTCATGGTGGCAACTTTACCAAAGATACCCACTTTGGCATTTTCAAGTTCGATATCAAGAGCTGGGAAATCCATCATGATGCCGGATTGAACGATAGCCGCACCAATCGTCGTACCTGCGTCTATATTCACTTCACGGATGATCTGCTTATCAGGTAACGCATAGGCGACTTCAACATTGATACTCTGTATCGACACCGTTATCCCCTCTCACCATAAACGTCAACTACCCGTTTACAGAATGAATCGACAAGAGAATTAGCTATCTGGGTAAAAATTGGTTTAGCCGCGAGAGACATCAAACCACTATCAAATTCAAACTCGAGTTCAAGGTTAACCTTACAAGCATTTTCGGTCTTGAGCGGATCGAATTGCCAGTAACCGGATAACTTTTTAAATGGACCATCTACCAGCTGCAATTCGATACGGTGGTCTTTGAGTAGCCGGTTGTTCGTTGTGAACGTTTTATTGAGTACGCCTTTTGCTATCTCGACGGTGGCAAGCATCCCAGTGTCACTCTCACTTTTGACAACAGATGAACGGCACCACGGCAGAAATGACGCGTAATCCGCAACATTATTGACTAGTTGGTACATCTCAGCTGGCGAATAATGCACCAGCGCACTGCGTTTGATATGAGGCATAAATTACTTTTGTACAAGATTAGATAGCACCAACTGCTTTCAAAAATACGACGATAACAGCGACAGGTGTAATATATCGAACTAAAAAGCGCCAGACACTATACATCTTTGGATACGTCGCTAACTCTTCTTTAGCCGATTCCTCACGCATTACCCAAGCTGCAAAAATAGCGATAAACAAACCGCCTAGCGGCAACATGATATTTGCTGTCAGGTAATCCAGCGTATCAAAAAAGGTTAAGTTTTCAAATAAAAATGGAATGCTTATGGTTTTGTCCTGCCATATATTAAATGAAAACACCGTGCCTAGCCCCATCGTCCAGGTTGCTGCACCCACCCATACAGCTGCATGGATGCGACTGACACCTCTGTTTTCAACCAGATAAGCAACAGCAGGCTCGATCAATGAAATAGCCGAGGTCCAGGCCGCAAACAGTAACAGAGTGAAAAACAAGACTCCAACTAACGTACCTCCTTCCATATGACCAAATGCGATTGGCAGAGTCTGAAAAATTAACCCTGGTCCAGCACCCGGCTCTAAACCATTGGCAAAAACGATAGGGAAAATAGCCATCCCTGCAAGTAAAGCAACCACCGTATCAGCCAGTGCAATCCATATTGCTGCTTGTGCGATCGAATAATCTTCCGATAGATAAGAGCCATATACCATGATAGCGCCCATACCCAGACTTAAGGTAAAAAACGCGTGCCCCATCGCTATCAGGATACCTTTACCATCGATGGTGCCAGGAGTGAATAAAAACCGGATACCGTCCATAAAATAACCTGTTGTCGTCGCATAGATAACGAGCAGTACCAATAGACCGAACAGCAGCGGCATCAGTAACGTTACCGCTTTTTCTAAACCGTTTTTTACACCGCGTGAGACGATTATCATGGTCATCACCATAAAGATCGTGTGCCAGGCTAACAAACGCTCTGGATCACTCACCAGATCGGTAAATATTCGGTTAGCCCCATCGGCCGTAACGCCCACAAACATACCGCCACCGGTACGAAATATGTAGGATGTCGCCCAACCGGCGATAACACTGTAATAAGAGAGAATGAGGAAACCCGCGATCACACCCATCCAACCGAGCCATTTCCAGTTGGGATTTCGGTGTTCATCTTTGGCCAGAGCAATCATGGTATTGATCGGGCTCTGTTTACCACGGCGCCCCAGCATTATTTCTGCCATCATGATCGGCAGACCGATGAAGGCGATACATAACAGGTAGACTAAGACGAAGGTGCCACCACCATTTTCTCCGGTGATGTAAGGAAATTTCCAGATATTGCCTAGTCCAACAGCTGAACCGGTGGCGGCTAGAATAAATACGGTGCGACTGGTCCATTGACCATGAATCGAGGTACGTTTTTCTGACATAATTTTATAAAATCTTCTGTAGGATTTTTTTCATTTCAACAGTTATCAGCGTAACACTCGCTGTTATGTTATATATAGACGAATAATAGCCCAGTATCACTGGTCACAACAGTATATGACAGCAAGTACAACATACCCTATACTTGCGAGCCAGATTTTTACCTGCCTATGATAGCAAAACACAATGGCTAAAAAACCTAAAAAAAAGCAGAATGACAATACCATTGCGCGCAACCGTAAAGCACGCTATGACTACACTATTGAGTCTACTTTCGAAGGTGGACTGGTGCTTGAGGGATGGGAAGTGAAAAGCCTGCGTGAGGGAAAAGCGCAGATTGATGAGAGTTATATCTTTGCCAAAAATGGTGAGTTGGAGTGGGTTGGCGGCACCATCACACCTTTAATTTCGACATCTACTCATATTCATCCTAGCCCCACTCGCTCTAGAAAAATACTGATGCACCGCCATGAGATCGATCGTCTGATCGGCCAGATCGAACGCAAAGGATACACACTGGTGCCACTCGCCCTGTTCTGGAAAAAGAACGGTCGGGTAAAAATAGACATCGGACTCGCTAAAGGTAAAAAAGCACACGACAAACGAGCAGCACTCAAAGATCGTGACTGGGAAAGAGAAAAAGCCCGGACGTTAAAAATACGCTGAATTTTTAAAAGAAAGTTGGCAGTTTTTAGTGGGCAGTTAAAAACAATAATTCATAGGGTTCAGGCTTGCTTATATGAGTGTTTGTTTCAATACATGGAAGTTTCGGTTTTTTTGCTCTTTCTGACAACGGATAACTGCCTACCGCCAACTTTCTTTTCACCAGCTATCGGCACCCATCTTTTCAATAATCGCCTGATGCGCCAGGAGCTCTTCATCACTTGCTGAAATAATTTTAATCGGCTTTCTGTCAGTTGCTATTTTTTTAACCGCAACGTCACCTGCCACATTTCTTGCCGATTCTTCACTGTCCAACGATAGATTACTCTGCCCACCCGTCATGTGCAGATAGACTTCAGCTAACAACTCCGAATCGAGTAAAGCGCCATGCAGCTCACGATGCGCATTATTTACTTCATAGGTCTTACATAAAATATCCAGATTATTCTTCTTACCTGGGCGCATCTTTCTCGCCATCACCAGGGTATCAATAACTGAACAGTAGGTACTGACTTTACCGAACTCAGCACCGGCATCTTTAAATTCTTTATCCAGGAAGCCGACATCAAACGGTGCGTTATGGATAATCAACTCGGCACCATCGATATATTCGATAAAATCTTTAACGATATCCAAAAACCGGGGTTTATCAGCAAGTGACTCATTACTGATACCATGTACTGCCTGAGCACCTTCATCTATATGACGATCTGGCTGTATATATTGGTGATAATTATTACCGGTTAAGCGGCGGTTGATCATTTCGACACAACCGATCTCAATAATCTTGTGCCCCTGCTTTGGGTCTAAACCGGTTGTTTCTGTATCGAGGACGATCTGTCTCATAATTTAAAGTTGGCAGTTGGCAGTTGGCAGTTGGCAGTTGGCAGTTACTGTAAACTGATAACTGCCAACTGCCAACTATTATTTACCCATTTCATCAATACCACGGTTGGCCAGCATATCCGCATACTCATTGCCATCATGTCCGGAATGACCTTTCACCCACTGCCAGCTAACATCATGAATCCGAACCACCGCATCCAGTCGCTGCCATAATTCGACATTTTTTACCGGTTTTTTAGCCGCTGTTTTCCAGCCTCGTTTCTTCCAGCCTTCCATCCATTTCGTCATGCCTTCTAAAACGTATTTAGAATCTGTGTATATCTTTACCGGATGTGGTCGTGTCAGTGCTTCAAGTGCCTGAATTACTGCCATTAATTCCATACGATTATTTGTCGTATCCGCTTCGGAACCAAACAGGTCTTTCTGCTGCCCATTAAATCGCAAACTAGCACCCCAGCCACCTGGGCCAGGATTACCGCGACAGGCGCCATCGGTATATATTTCAACTAAATTTATGCTCATAAGGCCTATTTATGTAATGATGATGTACAATTTATATCAAGTTAAATGTGTTTTTGACAACGAGAATTTTACGCAGCGATATTATAGTGCTGCGTCATATAAAACCAGTCTCAATCTCTGATGTTTTTGTCATCAGCTCAGCAGTTGTCTCTACTAAAAAATAATAATAAATCATAGCGTGCTAATACATTGAATATTCCATCTCGTTCTAACACAAATTTTTCGCTTCTGTCAGCTGCCTTCATACTGGCTAATTGTTTTTTACTTGCGGCCTGTAATGAGACTAAAGCTGCTGTCGATACTGAAGCGATACCACCTGTGGCTCAGACAAGTTCTTTGCATGCCAGCTCTTTGCATACGATCACTAGTGCATCAGTAGCAACAGCGTCTCTCGATAATATCACACAGACTAAAACAGACATTACTGAACCTGCTGCTAAGCCAGTGCAAGATATCTGGCCTCGTATCCGCACAGGCTTTCAACTACCTGATGATATTCAACACAAAGCATTAAAAACTGAAGTCAAATGGTTTGCCAAGCATCCAGAATATATGCAACGTGTTATGACCCGTGCAGAGCCATTTTTATATTACATCGTAGAGGAAGCAGAAAAACGTAACCTACCGACCGAGCTAGCCTTACTCCCTATCGTGGAAAGTGCTTATCAACCCTTCGCCTATTCACATGGCCGAGCTGCTGGAATCTGGCAATTCATTCCATCAACCGGTAAATATTACGGCTTGAAGCAAAACTGGTGGTATGACGGCCGACGTGACATATATGCTTCTACACAGGCAGCATTAAACTATCTGGAAAAATTAAACAAACAATTCAAAGGCGACTGGATGCTAGCGTTAGCATCATATAATTCTGGTTCAGGTACAGTGAGACGCGCTATCAGAAAAAACAAACGTCTTAATAAACCAACTGATTTCTGGCACCTGAAACTACCGAAAGAAACACAAGCTTACGTACCTAAGTTACTGGCACTCAAAGAGATTATCCTCAACCCTGAAAAGTATTCCATCAGCCTTCGACCCATCGCCGACTCACCCGGGTTTAAGCAGGTAAAGACCAAAGCCCAGCTTGATTTAGCCTTAGCAGCAGAACTTGCAGAGATAGATCTTGAAACATTGTATAACTTTAACCCTGCATTTAATCGCTGGGCGACAGATCCTGACGGACCACATTCATTAATATTACCCATAGAATCAGCAGAGAAATTTGAAGCCAACTATGCGGCGCTACCTGTCGAAAAACACTTGCGCTGGAGCCGCCATAAAATAAAATCCGGTGAAACTTTAAGTCACATCGCGCTGAAATATAACACTTCGGTTAAGCATTTAAAAAAGGTTAATGATATCCGAAGCAATGGAATCCGCGAAGGAAAGTACTTGATCATACCGCTTTCGAGTAAAAACAAGAGCAGCTACGCCCTATCATCATCTCAACGATTAAAATCCACTCAGAATAAAAAACGTGGCGGCAGCAAAACCCGCGTCAATCACATCGTACAGAATGGCGAGAGTTTCTGGGAGATCGCTAAGAAATATAATGTGGACATGCATAAACTAGCCAAATGGAATGGCATGGCGATCAAAGATCCTTTAAGAAAAGGACAGAAACTGGTGGTCTGGACCAAAGGCAGTAAAACCGCAGTCAAGAGTCACAATCCGAACAGTACGGTCAGATCAATTCACTATACGGTAAGAAATGGCGACTCTTTATCTCGTATTGCCAGCAGATATCATGTTAGCGTCAACGACCTACATCGCTGGAATACGATCAAAGGAAAGTATCTAAAACCCGGACAGCGCCTGAAATTATATATCGACGTTACCGAACAGAGTGGTAGCCGAGGTTAAATATCTGCGGTCACACACCCACTCATTAACCGATAAGTTTTTTTGGGTCTAATAACTCTTCCAGCTCCGCTCGAGACAGATCTGTCATATCCATTGCAACATCGATAACAGCACGTCCCTCTGCATAGGCCGTCTTGGCTATTTTCGCGCCTAATTCATAACCGATAACGGTGTTTAACGCCGTGACTAGAATCGGATTTTTTGATAAGGCTTCACTGATATTTTCTTCATTAACAGTAAATCCTTCGATCGCCTTGTCAGCCAGAAGACGTGAGGTATTAGACAATATTTCGATGCTTTGTAGTAAATTATGCGCTACCACTGGCAACATCACATTTAATTGAAAATTACCTGACTGCCCTGCGATAGTGATTGTCAGGTCATTGCCCATGACCTGGGCACAGACCATCGTCATCGCTTCCGGTATGACCGGATTCACTTTACCTGGCATTATACTACTACCAGGCTGTAGCGCAGGCAGAGCAATCTCACCGATACCCGCCAGTGGACCACTATTCATCCAGCGCAGATCATTAGAAATCTTCATCAATGTCGTCGCCAGTGTCTTTAATTGCCCGCTCAATGCGACGGCTGCATCCTGTGCGCTTAATGCAGCAAATGGATTACTCGCCACTTTAAAAGACAGACCCGTTGCGTTAGACAGTTCTTCCGCAACCATACCGCCAAAATCTTTATCCGCATTTATTCCAGTACCAACTGCAGTAGCACCGATTGCCAGCTGATGAATTTCTGGCAGCGTATTCTCTATCTGTCTCAATGAGGTTTGCAACTGCGCTGACCAACCGGATAGCTCTTGCCCCAGACTGACTGGCATAGCATCCATCAGATGTGTTCGACCTGTTTTGATGACTGATGCTAATGATGCGGCTTTATTATCTATCGTAGAGATAAGATGATTGATGGCCGGTATAAGCTGCTGATGACAGGTGATTGCTGCACTGACGTGTATCGTTGTAGGAATAACATCGTTCGAACTCTGGCTCATATTCACATGATCGTTCGGATGCACCACGTCACCCGCTTCTTTCGATGCCAGATTCGCTATCACTTCATTGGCATTCATATTAGTGCTGGTAGCCGATCCGGTCTGAAAGACATCGAGAGGAAACTGATCCATTAATCGACCACCGACAATATCATCACAGATAGATGAGATTGCACGACGATGATTTTCGTCAAGACCACCCAGACGATGATTGGCATTTGCACATGCTTGTTTGACCAGACCCAGAGCCTGGATAAATGCTGCAGGCAGCGTAATTCCGCTTATCGGAAAATTGTCGACTGCACGCTGAGTCTGCGCACCGTAAACCGCATCCTCAGGAACTTGCAATTGCCCCATACTATCTTTTTCTGTTCTAAAACCACTCATTAACATTTGCCTCAGCATTTCCAACTGGTCTTTTTAGGATGATATAATACCGCTTTTATACTGATTTAAAACGAAAACTTTAATTATGACAATGGAATTAAACGAACTTACCGCAATTTCACCAGTTGATGGCCGATACGGTTCTAAAACTGCTGCACTTAGAGACCTGTTCAGCGAATATGGTTTGATAAAACATCGTGTACTTGTGGAAGTGCGCTGGTTCCAGGCGCTGGCCAATCACAAAGAGATAGGTGAAGTGCCTGCTTTCGATAACGACGCCACAGATATACTAAATAGTATTATCGATAACTTTTCATTGTCAGATGCTGAGCGCATCAAAACTATTGAACGCACCACCAACCATGACGTCAAAGCGGTCGAATATTTTCTCAAAGAAAAAATAATGGGCAATGCCACGTTAGAAGCCAGCACAGAATTTTTACACTTTGCCTGCACCTCTGAAGATATAAACAACCTGTCTCACGGTCTGATGTTGAAATCAGGTCGCGAAGAGGTACTACTACCAGCAATGGATGAGATCATTGAGAACCTGAGCAAACAAGCACAGGAATTTGCCTCACAACCTATGCTGAGCCGCACACACGGACAAACGGCATCACCGACGACCGTCGGCAAAGAACTCGCCAATGTCGTTTATCGTCTAAGAATTCAAAGAGATCATGTCGCAAACACTAAGATCTTTGGTAAGGCTAACGGTGCAGTTGGAAACTACAACGCGCATTACAGTGCCTACCCTGATATCAACTGGCCAGAGTTCTCTAAAGACTTCATCGAATCGATCGGTTTAAATATCAATCCATTTACCATACAGATCGAACCACATGATTACATGGCAGAAATGTTTGATGCCGTCAGCCGCTTCAACACTATCTTGATCGACCTGAGTCGTGACATCTGGGCTTACATTTCCAACGGTTACTTCAAACAGAAAACCATCGCAGGTGAAATTGGCTCTTCAACGATGCCACATAAAGTTAACCCTATCGATTTTGAAAACGCTGAAGGCAACTTGGGTATCGCTAACGCGCTGCTTAACCACTTAAGTCAGAAATTACCGATATCTCGCTGGCAACGCGACCTCACCGATTCCACTGTACTAAGAAATCTCGGCGTTGGTTTTGCACACAGTCTCATCGCATACCAGTCGTTACTGAAAGGTCTCAACAAATTAGAAGTGAACGCCAGTGTAATCGAAGCTGATCTCAATGCCAGCTGGGAAGTCTTAGCGGAACCAATCCAGACGGTTATGCGACGCTACGGAATCGAAAACCCGTACGAGAAACTAAAAGAACTGACTCGTGGAAAAGCCATCACGCAAGAAGCTTTCAAAGAGTTTATTCTGACCCTGGACATACCAGATGAGGCTCGTGAAAACCTACTGCAACTGACACCACTTAATTACATCGGCAACGCAGTTGAACAGACAAAAAACCTATAGCGCTCATCGACTCTAATAAATAATGACACAGGAAAGTTTTCTCTGGCAAGGTAGATCCTGTTTAGGCACGACCAGCGTTGAAGAATTTTTAACACAATACTGGCAAAAGAAGCCACTGCTCATCAAGAATGCTTTTGTCGATCTACAATCACCGATATCAGCAGATGAACTAGCCGGACTTGCCTGCGAAGAACGCGTTAACTCACGACTTGTCCTGGCTAAAAACAAAGGCAGCAATCAAAACTGGCAAGTCGAATTCGGCCCTTTTGACGAATCACGATTCAGCCAGCTTCCGGAGACAGATTGGTCTCTATTGGTCAGCGATATCGAAAGACACTGCCCTGAGACTCAATCCTTAGTCAATTGCTTTCGATTTATCCCGGACTGGCGTATCGATGACTTAATGATTAGTTACGCACCTACCGGCGGGTCTGTTGGACCCCACACAGATGCCTACGATGTTTTTTTATTACAACTCAGCGGGCAACGCTTATGGAAGATCAGTGAACATTTCGATAAAGAGATCTTAAGTAACTGCGACTTATCCATATTAAAAGCATTTGACCCTGAACAGGAGTGGTTACTAAGTGCAGGTGACATGCTATATCTGCCACCGAATGTGGCTCATCATGGTGTAGCACAAGCCAGCCAGGATGCGGATGGTAATGCCGAACATTGCATGACTGCCTCTATTGGCTTCAGGGCACCTTCTTTAAAAACCATCACCAGTGATTACATCCATCATCTTAACGAGAACAAACAAGATAACAGTCGTTACAGCGATATGTCGCCAATAGTACCCAGACATCACGCTGAAATATCAGAAGACACTATCACTGAATTTATCGAATACCTTAAACAAGGACTATCAATTGACCGTGAACAGGTGAGATCATGGCTAGGCGAATACACTAGCGACAATAAAGCCTTTGAAGATCTAACATGCCATGAGCCTGATATCGATTTCGACGAATTACGTAAAGCAGCATTACAGTCTGCCTTAAAACAATCTCCCTACTCTAACTTTTTATTCAGCCATACTGAACATTCGTCATTACTGTTTGTAGACGGAATCAGTTATACAACAGACAGAGCATTTGCTGAGTTACTCTGCAGCAAGCAGGCAATCGAGTTTTCACAACTCGAAAAAATCATGACATCAGCTGATCAGATTACTCTGCTCACATTATTTAATAACGGCTCACTTATCATCGATTAATAAGTTATAAAAACTAATGCATAATGATAAACCAACAGTAACAAGCCGGATCGCCAACTGGAAGGACGATAAAGAAGTTTTATCAGCAATACGCCACCAGGTCTTCGTTCAAGAACAAAGCGTACCTGAAGAGATGGAATGGGATGATCATGACGAATCCTCCACACACTATCTTGCAACGATGAATAACAGAGTCGTTGCAGTCGCAAGATTAAAACCTGATGGTCAACTGGGTCGCATGGCAGTGTTGACTGAATTTCGTCATCAAGGTATCGGCAGCAATCTTTTACACTTCATATTACTAGACATAAAAGATAAAGGTCTCTCAGGC
>WTCC01000157.1 GCA_013138755.1 Gammaproteobacteria bacterium | reverse complement strand
GATTTTATTCTTTGACATATATCAGTAATTAAAGAGGTCGGTTTATCGGCAACTGCTCGACTTTGTCTCCTCGGTAATTGCTCGACTTTATCTCCTCGATAACTGCTCGCCTTTATCCCCTGAGTCGTTCTATCGCTTACATCCATGTAAGCGTCCTGCATTACCCTACTACACACCATCCATGGTGCTATGCGTTATTCTCGGTCTCCGTTCCCGACTCGACTCTAACGATTCTATCCGTGGAATCGTACCGCTTACACCCCAAGAGTACTTCTTCTCATTGTTTAAACAACAATAATCAGGGCGCATCCATGTAAGCGTCCTGCATTACCTTACTACACACCATCCATGGTGCTATGCGTTATTCTCGGTCTCTGTTCCCGACTCGACTCTACCGATTCCATCCGTGGAATCGTACTATCTAAGTCCAGGTAGGTAACAAATGAGAATTATTCAAAGTTAATTTTATTTTTTTACTCAAGAACTCATTTTTTGATTATTTTCGAACGGATAACAGCAATACGGTTGATTTAAATCAATACAGCGTGAAACTATATTAATAGACTGAAGTTGGAGTAATTGGACAGTGATGGTGAGGCGATTCCAAGTTGATGGTCACACGTAGTTTCTATATGTAGAACCGAGGATGATAGAAAAATGCAGTATATAAACGAACTGGAAACAACAATCAGCGATATGGTGCAAAAAGGACGGGGTATACTCGCCGCCGATGAAAGTGCACCTACCATCGCCAAACGTTTTGACTCGATTCATGTGGTTTCCACTGAAGAGAACAGACGGATCTGGCGCAACACGCTACTCACCACACATGGTCTGGGTGAATACATCAGCGGTACCATCCTGTTCGAAGAAACGCTGAATCAGAAAACAGATGACGGTAAAACTATCGCCGAAGCTGCCTGGGATCAGAAAATCGTGCCCGGTATCAAGGTCGACAAAGGCACAATGCCATTGGCGTTGTCAGCGGGCGATCTAATCACGAAGGGCTTAGACGGTCTTGCTGAACGCCTGCGCGGTTACAAAGAGCAAGGTGCCCGCTTTGCCAAGTGGCGCGAGGTTTACGCGATAGATAAGCACGTGCCTACACTGAACGGCATCGAAGCTAACGCCGAAATGCTGGCACGTTATGCAGCTGTCTGTCAGGAAGAAGGACTTGTCCCCATCGTGGAGCCGGAAGTATTAATGGATGGCAGTCATGATATCGAGCGGCACGCCGAAGTCACTGAGGCTGTACAGCATGCCGTGTTTAATGCTCTGAATCGACATAAGGTCGTACTCGAACTGATGATACTTAAACCTAATATGGTATTGCCGGGAAAAGATTGCCGGACTGCTGAGCCCGACGAAGTCGCTAAAGCCACTTTGAAAGTATTGCGCCGAACCGTACCAATAGCCATGCCCAGTATAAATTTTCTCTCCGGAGGTCAGGGGCCGGAAGAAGCCACCATTAATCTCAATGCCATCAACCAGCAAGCCTCTGATGCACCATGGCAATTGAGCATTTCTTATGGCCGCGCCTTACAACAGCCTGCCTTGCAAGCCTGGCAGGGAAAACCGGAAAATATCCTACAAGCACAACAGGCCTTGCTCAAACGTGCAAGGCTAAACCACCTGGCGATGCTGGGTGATTACAGACCGTCGCTGGAGAATGATTAATAAATTTCCACCTCGTTCTCCTCTTCTTATTTTTTACTCCGTCCCATTTTATCAATCTATGATAAATATCATGGCGTCGAACAGGCAAACTGTTAAAAACTGTGGATTAATTATCGGGTCAATCCATAAAAATTTAACAGGTCTCCATTATGAATAAAATACTCTCTTTGATATTGCTCACCTTTGTCTTCTTCGGTGTTAACACAGCTGTTTTCGCTGACGATGATGATAAGAAACTTTTTGTTAACTTGATCTCTGATGACCTTGATCGCGCAGCTATGGCTGTTAGCATCAGCAACAAGGTGTTGAATACCGAAGATATTAAGGTAACGATATTTTTAAGTGCACAGGGTGTTAGATGGGTAGATAAAAATATTCCTCAGAACAGATATGTTAACGGTAAGACTATTCCTGAAATGTTACAGGGCTTTATGAAGTCTGGCGGTCAGGTCATCCTCTGTAAAATGTGTATGACAAATGTTGGCGGAATGAAACGGGACGATGTCATTGACGGGGTTAAATTCGCAGGAACGCTGAAAGCGTTATTTGCTGAAAACACGACGGTGTTAACCTATTAGCCTTGATATGCAAGGATAAAAAAGGGGGCGAGGAATTATAAATAATCCTTCTGCCCCTTTTTTTCTTTTTTAATAGATTTTGATATATGTCATAACAATATAGGCATGAAATCGTTACAAACTATAAGATTGATTCTTTAACTGGTAGAACTTAGCCACTGTTGGAGAGAAAACTTATGTTCATCATCAGTAGATACTTCATCTTTAAGCAGAGACCAACATTAATCTCAGGCTTGCTGCTGTTATTTCTGGCACTTAGTGCGCAAGCGACAGATGATCTTTCATCGGCGGTACAGACCAAGTTGGCTCAAAACAGAGATGCCGATATGAACTTCCGTCTGGATAAAGTAGTAGAAAAGCCCACTGTACGTACCGACTCCAATTCCACCGCAGACCACACAAAATTTGAAGAGCTGAAGGAGCCGTTTATGAGCGGCCCGGAAGTGACTAAAGCATGCCTGAAGTGTCATACCGAGGCAGGTCAGCAGTTCATGAAAAATATCCACTGGACCTGGACTTATGAAAATAAAAAAACAGGTCAGCTTCTGGGTAAGAAACATCTGGTCAATACTTTCTGCACAAACTCTCGCGGTAATGAGGGCATGTGTGCGCAGTGTCATGCCGGTTATGGCTGGAAGGATGAAAGCTTCGATTTTAAAAATGAGAACAATGTCGACTGTGTAGTCTGTCACGACCGCACCGGAACTTATTACAAGACACCGCCGACCAAAGGTAATAAATCCTGTTCGATCATGTTCGAAGGAAAACAGCCGATCCAGTGGTCGAAGGTGGCGCAGAATGTCGGGCTGCCAGCACGTGAAAACTGTGGCGGCTGTCATTTCTACGGCGGTGGTGGTGACGGCGTAAAACATGGCGATCTGGATTCTTCATTGATCCACCCAAATAAAGAACTGGATGTACACATGGATGAAGCCGGACTGAACATGGCCTGTACCAACTGTCATGTCACCAAAAAACATGTGTGGACAGGCAGTCGTTACGATGTCATCGCCAAAGATACTGAAGGCACAGGAAAACCCGGAGAACGCCGTGATGTCGCTACTTGTGAATCCTGCCACGGTGCTTCGCCACATCCCGTCAGCAGCATTGCGAACATCAAGCTTAATGATCACGTGTATCGTGTTGCCTGCCAGACCTGCCACATTCCAACCATCGCCCGTGGCGGTGTCGCTACCAAGACTGATTGGGATTGGCGAACTGCCGGTAAAACAAAAGATGGCGAAGGTTATAAAGAAAAGAATTATACCCAGGGCAATGGCGAACACCGCGCCACTTACAAATCCATTAAAGGCAGTTTTGAATACGGTGAAAATCTGGTGCCGCATTACGGTTGGTTCGACGGGCAGATGATCTACACCACCATCGATACCAAGTTTGACCCAGCCAACGGCCCGGTCGATGTTAACCGTTACACCGGTTCCGCTGATGATGAGAGTTCGCGCATCTGGCCGTTTAAGCAGATGCATACTTTTCAGCCGTACGACAAAGGTTACAACACGCTGGTCTACATGCATCTGTGGGGCGATGATAAGGATGCGTACTGGGGTAATTACGATTTCGG
>WTCC01000262.1 GCA_013138755.1 Gammaproteobacteria bacterium | reverse complement strand
GCGACTTCAGAATCATCGTTTATCAGATAAGAAGCGTCGACCAACTCCCCATTCACTCGGCCAGCCAAGGTGGCTTTAGCCAGACCAGGGCCGATATCACTGGCAACATCCATTACCGTTAATGGCGCATCAAATGAACGCTGAGTGCCATCTGGCAATGTGATTACAGGATTATTTTGGGGCATGTCATCTCCAGTGGCGATCACTACGAAAGACCGCTTGTTTTTTTGAAAAAGTTGGCAGTTGGCAGTTGGCAGTTGGCAGTTGGCAGATGTTAGTTGGCAGTTAAAAGCTTTTTACTGATAACTGCAAACTAACATCTGCCAACTTTGTATCTGGTAGGCACGAGTGGATTATTCCGGGCTCCTGCCCTCCACCCTTCGGGACGCCTATAAAACAGGCGCTCTAAATTGCTCTCGACAACTGCTCCTGCGTTGTTCTAATTACGGGCGTCCTGCCCTAACCAGCAATTTAGTCAAACCAACAGTGGTTCTCACCCACTCACACCAACCGGTGAAAATTGGTAGGCACGAGTGGATTCGAACCACCGACCTCTTCCATGTCAAGGAAGCGCTCTAACCAACTGAGCTACGCGCCTAAAGTGGCGTGATGATACGTTGAAGCTATAATTCTTGCAAGACAAAACAGACAATATACCCATTACTAGCAAGCATTTTCTTCAAATGAAACAAGTTGGACAAGAAACAGACAGTTGATGCTATAAGTAATGTGTAATCAAAGAAATAGCGGACACATTCAGTAAAAATGCAAAACAAACGTTTTCAAAGCCTTGCTAGCCGCCTAAGCCTGTGGATTATCTCTCTTGGCGCACTGATTTTTATCGCTGTACTAAGTACCAATTATTTTTTATCCCGGCTGTTACTCGAAGATTACATCGAAGACATCGCTCAGACCACAGCCTCATCTACCGTCCGAAAAATTGAAACAATATTTAACACCGTTGCCGCTAACGCTGACTCATTAGCCGCCGTCATCGCTACGTCAAACGTTTCGGAAAAACAGATTCACCAAACAATCAAAGCTTTCTTAAACACCAATACCGCTATCTATGGCATGACTGTCGCTCTAGAACCGAACACGTTAATTAGCTCACTGGACGATTTCTCTCCTTATTACTACAAAAATAATAACCGCATCGCTTTTTCCGATCTCGCTGACAGCAAATACCAATACAAAAAATGGGCATGGTACACCGAACCAAAAAAACTAAACGCTCCGATATGGTCTGAACCTTATTTTGATGATGGTGGCGGTGGTGTACTGATGACTACGTACTCAACCCCTATTTATCTAAGTCACAATAAATCGTTTGCCGGCATTGCAACTGCTGATATCCGCTTAAGCTGGCTTGACGATATTGTCAAAGAGATAAAAATTGGAAGATCCGGCTATGGTTTCATTCTTTCTAAAGATGATGTCGTTATCGCTCATCCAGACAAAACCATAGACCTGAGAGCACTTAACAAGAATAAAGTAAGACCTGAAAGCTGGCAAAAATATATTGAGAGTAAAAAACAATCTTCGACCGTCTATTTACGTGCACCATGTTATCAAGGTGACGACTTCTGCTGGTTAGCAATTGAGACCCTGGGCGATACCGGCTGGAAAGTAGTTATCGTGTTACCAGAAAAAGAACTCATCTCCGACATCAATTCACTGACGTTAAAAATATCAGTCATCGCAATCATCGGATTACTGATATTGTTATTCATTATCACAGTCATAACACGCCACCTTACTAGCCCTCTGGGGAAACTCGCGACAGCCACACAAAATATCGGCACTGGGAAATTTGATATTGAGTTACCTGACGCCGTACACAACGATGAGATAGGTGTTCTGACTGAAGATTTCAACTCGATGAGACTAGCACTTAAAGACCACATCGCAGAAATACAGAAAACTACAGCAATACAACAAAAGCTCGAAAGTGAGATTCAGATCGCCAAAGATATTCAGATGTCGATGATTCCCGGTGCCGGCAATGTGTCTATAAAGAGCGAAGATCACCAGCTATTTGCCTTGTTAAGACCTGCTCGCAGCGTAGGAGGCGATTTATACTTCTACCAAAGAGATGGAGAAAAATTACATTTCATCATAGGTGATGTCTCAGACAAAGGTATCCCTGCTGCATTGTTTATGGCAAAGACCATAACGCTTTACACTCGCGCTTTAAAAGACAAGCTCTCTCCAGGTGAAACATTCACTATGATGAATGACATGCTCGCAAAAAATAACGATGCCTGCATGTTCGTGACTGCACTCTGTGGAAACATTAACTTAAACGATGGCACGATCATCATGGCTAATGCCGGACATATGAACCCCATCGTCAAGAACAAAAACAAAACAGATGAAGCTGAAGTCGATGGCGAGATCGCACTCGGATTAATGGAGAACGTGAATTATTCTGATAAGCGATTCCAGCTAGACAAGGGTTCTTCTTTTGTAATGTATACAGATGGCATCTCAGAAGCTCACAATAAACAAGGTGAACAATATACGGATGGAAAACTCATTGAGCTCATCTCAACTTTTGATGAAAC
>WTCC01000003.1 GCA_013138755.1 Gammaproteobacteria bacterium | reverse complement strand
TGATAGCGCCAATCGTTTGATTGGTCTGGTTCTCATGGCCTGAAAGTCCGCTTCACGGCCTGAGGTGTTCGGTCAAGCCACTTTAGCTTCTGTGTGCAGTGGTGAACCTCGTCGCTCCAGGGCTTTAAGGTAAACCACCTCATTGTACGGTGTTCGTGTTAGCCAACAACGATAAAGGATACGTATACATTTAAAGCCAGGGCCCGCACCGCTGCCTGATAGGTATTCCCTTTAGCTCGTTGTTGCCGATAAAACTCACCCGCCCAGTAAGATTTATTAATAGTCTGTGCCGCCCATTCAACAAACGTCTGTCGTAGAAATGTCGGGCACTGCCAACGCCAATGCACCCAGTGTTTTTTACCACTACGTTCAGTCACTGGTGCGACACCAGAATACTTCTGTATGTCTGCCGCACTTTTATAACGCTCTCTTTGTTCACCAAAGGCAACCAGTAATCGCGGCGCAAGGTTTGGCCCAGCACCAGGCAATGCTGTAAACAATGCGTAGTCCTCATGCTGTTGTGCGACACTTTCAATTTCAATATCAAATTGTTTAATGGCATTTAGCATGACACGTAATTGCTCCACATAAACTAATGCTTGCAAACGATGCGGAACAACAACAGCCGCATCTAGCGTCAGCGGCGTAGCGGCTTTGATCGCATCAAGTCGTCGCTCTACTACGTGTTCAAAACGCATATTGTGTGCATGAAAAAACTTTCGTAATGTGCTTTTTCGTGCACGTTTAACCTGTAGCAGTGTTGGCCAACGCACAAGAAAGTCACAAAATAACGGCGTATCAATATGATCAAACCACTCTAGCATCTGTGGATAATACTGCTTTAATGCAAAACGTAAACGATTAGTAATACGGATTTTATCGCCAACAAAATTCCTTCTCTGTTCCACCAGAGAGGCCAGCATACGTATCTCAACACTTTGTGGCTGCAGAGGTTTAAAACGCTCGGGGTGACGTAAAATCAAATCCACAGCTAACTCCGCATCAGTAGGATCATCTTTGGCTCGACTGGGTTGAAATGCTTCTCGATATTTGGCCAATGTAGACGGATTAACTGGAAAGATCACAAAACAATCATGCTTTTGAAGTGCGTATACAATAGGCCCTTTAGATAGTTCCACGGCAACCGCTATAGGGGATCCAAAACGTCGGCGCATAACCTGTGCCCACTCATCAATCCGTTCTACCTGGTGCGGTATAATATCAAACTCTCGTTCATCACCATCAGCACTCTGAATACAGATATCATGCTTGGTGTCTGCCCAATCAATGCCGATAAAAGCGGTAAAAGAAGTCGTATTTAACGTGTCAACCCAAAGCTAAAATGTCCCCTTTTCTCCAAAGCTAAAATGTCCCCTAAGGTTGCTTGTTTTTCGGTTCTTTTGATCGTTTCCAGGTGATTGTCTGCTTTTTTATATAAAAAACATTGTGATTAAAGCTGTGGGTATGTGGTCAACAGTGAAGTGTCCTGTGTGCAAGTTGTTGGCTGGTGGTGGATGATGTTTTTTATCATCCACGAGCAGTCAATAGCTTGTGCACAGGACGTTTACGGAGCGTCCGTTGTCCACATATCCACAGCTTGTTTAGGATCGGGAAGTCGCTTTGAATCGGACTGTTAACACAAAACTAAGTATCCCCTTAGATCACTGATCTTTCAGTTGTCTTGAATGCTCGTTTCCAGGGATGATCAACGGCTGGTTTATAGGATGGCTGTTGTTTCTGCTTCTGTTTAGCTTGCTCTATCGTATGCTGGAGGGTTTTCTCATCAACAACTGGAGTGGGGGCTTCACCTTTGCGTAATGTTCGATACGCCAGGACTTTTCCTTTCTGCAAGATCGTTATTTTGCCATTAAAATCTTCACATAATGTTACATAGGATTGGCGTAATCGGTAGCCTTTGGTTTTAGTGATGATTTGATATTCAACATTGTTCAGTTGGCATGAGAGGTTCTTAGTGAGCTTTCTCTGGTGATGAACACTCAGTATCTGCTTCACTTCTGTTGCGTTGTGTAAGAGCATCCTATGGGCATCCGTTGGACTTCTAGCGTCGACTGCAAATCGTTGGTTATATTGTTCAATGAAGGACGGTAAATACTGATTAGCCGTTTCAATATCTGAAATCCCCAGTAACCTTAACTCTTTCACTAACCTGTCTTGTAACGTTTTATTGGCTCTTTCAACACGACCTTTGGCTTGTGGTGTATTGGCGTGAATGGCTTCGATATCAAGCGTTTTGAGTGCTCTGGAAAACTGGGTTAATTCCCCTTCGCAATTCGCCATATTAACGCGAAAGATGCTGTGTTTGTCGGAATAAATACTCACTGGCCGACCCTGTTGATGAAGGTAAGCTGACAAGGTTTCCATGTACGACTGTGTCGTTTCTGCCGGGCTGAAATGTAATGCCATTAACTGACTGGTCGCATCATCAATAAAAACAATAAGCGTACAAGATTCACCTCGTTCTTCAAACCAACGATGAGGCGAACCATCAATTTGAATAAGTTCACCTTTGCATGAACGTCTTGGCCTTGATGGGTGAATGCGGGCTTTTCTAGCTGACTTAGGTTGCCAGATTTCATCCTCAATCATCCATTTTCTTAACGTTTCCACACAGAAGGATAATCCATGCAGCTCAGTCAACTTTTCATGAGCAAAGGTTGGTGAAAAATCATGATAGTTTTCTCGGATCAACTCAATGGCTCTTTTCTTTACCTTCGTGGGCAACCGATTATTGGCTGCTTTTCCTCGGTGTTTAGATATCAATCCCGCTGCACCCTTGTCTCGAAAACGTTTGACTAACCTTTTAATTTGTCGAATACCTAAATTGAGCTGACTGGCTGCTTCTTTTTGGGTTAGTTGCCGATTATCAACTTGTTGAATAACCGCCAGCCTGTCTATCTCTTGATGGCTCATCGTGATCATTACCCCTTGCCCCTCTGTAGCTCAAAGGGGACATTTTAGCTTTGTTGAAAGGGGACATTAC
>WTCC01000230.1 GCA_013138755.1 Gammaproteobacteria bacterium | reverse complement strand
AATTAAAGGTGGCGGTCTATTAGGCTGGCTTAAGTGTACTGAAAGTACACAGCTGTTACTCTCTGATGTTAAAGGCGATAAAGCTGAATTTATTGGATCAGGGTTGCTGGTGAAATCTGTCGTTCATCTGGAACCTGATGAATACCTGTCAAAGTTTTTAGTGCCATCAGGTGCAGATGAAGACCAGACGCATGATACTGACGTCGAAACCTTTATTATCGGTAACATAAATCTCGCAAAGCAGGCTGTCGGTGACGCCGCACGAGCCGAAAACTTGAATAGTTTTGTGTATGAGGAATTCCTCGAAGGTGATGTTTATCTAATAGCAAAGAAATTGTTTTTACAACTTGTTGATGCCGAACCTGGTATTCATGTCTGGGGCGGTGAGCCGACAGTACGCTTACCTGAAAAACCAGGCATAGGTGGACGCAATCAAACATTGGCTTTGGCATTTGCTCAATACATCGGTGATATCCCTGATCTCCATCTTCTTTCAGCGGGGACAGATGGTGTCGATGGTAATTCCAATTGTGCTGGTGCGGTAGTTTCTATGTTTACTTCACAGAAAGCGAAAAAGATGGGTTTTGATATCGAAGAAGAGCTCACTAAGGCCAATGCAGGTGTGTTACTGATGGCAACTGACGATCTGGTCAACGCCGTTAGCAACACTAACGTGATGGATATCGTTATCGCATATAAGAGCCATTGAATTCACCTTTAGATGGAATTTTTTTCACAGCTTTGGTCGCAGCGACATGATTAAAAAAATACTCCTGTTAGTTCTGTTCGTGATGCCGATGACGGTATTGTCTCAAAAAGTTTCTGATATAACGCTATCTGACGTTAGGATGGTTAAAAGTCCTGAGAGTAGAGTAGCCGTGTTAGAGCTCTACACATCAGAGGGTTGTAGTAGCTGTCCTCCTGCGGATCACTTTTTAAGTGAATTAAAAAAAGCCGGTATCAGTAGTAAGCAGCTAATCCCTATGGCATTCCATGTTACTTATTGGGATTATATCGGTTGGAGCGATCGTTTTGCAAAAAAGCAATTTGACCAACGCCAACGTGATGCGGCCTATAAGAAGCGTAGTAAATCAGTGTATACACCTCAGTTTAGACTGTCGGGTGATGACTACCGAAGTTACGCAAGTTTCAGCAAAGACGTTAATAGATTAGTTGAACAGGCAGCGACGATAGATCTTGAGTTGTCATTGCGAGTTTTATCTGACCAATCTGGTAAAGAAAATTTGTCTGTGAGTTTGAAGTCCAATAACTATCAAAGTGATGTGAAAGACCTGGGTTATTATTTTGCAGTAGTTGAAAATAATCTGCTCAGCGATGTGGAAGCAGGTGAGAATGATGGAGAGCAGTTGCATCATGATTACGTGGTGAGAGAATTGCTTGGCCCATATTCTCAATCTGGATCAGATCAGCAATACAAAACAGAGAAGACGATTAATCTGCATTCAGAATGGCAAAAAAATAATCTAAGTATTGTGGCATTTGTTGAAAACTTGCGAACAGGTGAAATATTACAAGCCGTCAGGATGAAGTATTAGTTTGTATTTATTTCTGCTGGTGGCCGAAACCCAAAACAGCATAGACAGGGCAGAATGCAGCAATACCTGATAGTAAAGGAATAAAACCTAGCCAACCAAAATTCCAAAGATGCATCCATTCAATGTTCAATAGTGAAGTCTGTGGACCGAACCATGCGGATAAGACCATCACTAAGCCAATAAGAAACCTGAAAAGCTGACTAGAATATTTTAAATTACACATTTTTATTAACATTTAACTACTGAAGTTAAAGTTAATTCTAGACTATTTATTTGATGTCGTCCCTGACATTGGGCAATAATTTAAAAATTATTTTGTTGAACAGCTTTTAATACCAAATAGCGTATAGGCAGGGCAAAACTTAAAAATGCCAGTAGCCAGTGGTACGACACCTATCCAGCCCCAGATGGTATTTTGACCAATAATTTGATCACCAACGAATACTAGACTGATTAAAAATAAACCTGCAATAATACGAACAACTCGATCGATTCCACCAACATTACACATAATTTGACTCCGGTTAAATTAACGATGTCAGTATGATATGCTTTTGTTATTTTACTGTCAGTGACAATGTCACATTAGATCTGTATATTTTAAGAGTAATTTAATTGTCAGCTATATCATGTATCGCAGCCATATCAATAAGCTTTATATTGCCTCGATTGATTTTTAAATAAGCCTTTGATTCGAGTTCTTTTAATTGTCTACTGATTACTTCTCTTGCGCTGCCTAGTTCTGTAGCGATATTCTGATGTGTTGAAATTACAATGCCCTCGTTATCGCAATGTTCTAGTAGATGTTTCGCCAACCTGACATCTAGTTTTCCAAATGCAACTTCTTCTACCAGAGTGATTAAGTCGCTGAGATGTGAAGAGAATGCTGAGAAAACAAGTTCTCTAAAAACAGATGATTGTTGTAATCCCTGATTAAACTGTTTGGCGGGGATTGCTAGAGCAGTAACTGCTGATTCTGTTTCACCAACTGCCGGGTAGCTTTTATTACCAAACAGGCAGGAGGTTGTCAGCACACAGGAATCACCTTTTTCCAGATGATACAGCACTATTTCACGGCCATTTTCCGCGCGTGTAAAAACTTTTACCTTTCCATCTAAAACGATAAGGTAATTTTTACAGGCATCACCTTGCCGAAAAACGGTGCTATCTTTTGGTAATGAAATAACGTTTGCTGTGTCGAGCAAGTCCTTTGTTAACTTATCAGACGATGCAGCTAATCCTGGTAGTATCTGTTGCCAATAGTTCTCTGTCATAATTTATTCCTGTATCCAGAATAAAACATCTTGTGCTTTGAGGAATGACCTTGCTTCTTTGCCATGCAACATCGCCAGCGTTGATAAAAATCCAGCTTCGATGCAAGTCGGTGAGGCGACGGTAACCGATTTTGGTGCGTTAGTAATAGAGCGACCGGTCTTGGGGTTCAAAACATGTGAGTAGCGTTTTCCATCACGTTCAAGATAGCGTTTCTCATCACCACTGGTGGCTACACCACCGGATTTGATTTTAATTAATCCTGTCTTGTTGGATCCACCGATGGTTTCGATGCCTACATGCCATGCGTCTCTAGAGTGTGGTGGTCTGGTTGCAAACAGATCACCGCCAAAATTAATGAGTACTGGCT
>WTCC01000213.1 GCA_013138755.1 Gammaproteobacteria bacterium | reverse complement strand
TAAAAATATCACTTTTCAGTGTCTATACTGAGTAACACTATTTCACCAATATCCTCAGGCTGTCGATATGAAAGTTACTCCTTATTTGAAAGTGCTCGCCGAGAAAGAAGGTTCAGATGTCTATCTCAGTACGGGCGCACGTCCAAGTGCAAAATTTAGCGGTGTATTAACTCCTCTGGGTAAAGATCCTTGTCCTACCGGTTATGTTGAAAAACTGGCGATGGAAATGATGAATGATAAGCAGCGTGCGGAGTTCGCTGAAAAGCCAGAGATGAATCTGGCGTTGTCTTTGCCGGGTGTGGGGCGTTTTCGTGTCAATATTTTTAAGCAGCGAAATGAAGTGTCTATGGTTATTCGGAATATCCAGACCGAAATCCCTGATATCAATAAGTTGGGTTTACCACCGGTACTAAAAGAAGTCGTGATGGCAAAACGCGGTTTGATTTTATTCGTTGGTGGAACGGGTTCTGGTAAGTCGACTTCATTGGCTGCGTTGATCGATTATCGAAATACCAATAGTAAAGGCCATATCATTACGATTGAAGATCCTATCGAATATGTTCACCAGCACAAAGGTTGTATCGTTAATCAGCGTGAAGTCGGTGTTGATACGGATAGCTTTGAAGATGCGCTAAAGAATACACTGCGTCAGGCGCCAGATGTGATATTGATTGGTGAGATACGTGATCGTGAAACCATGGAGCATGCGCTGGCATTTGCTGAAACGGGACATCTTGCCATTTCGACACTGCATGCAAACAATGCTAATCAGGCTTTAGATCGAATCGTCAATTTTTTCCCTGAAGAGAAGCGTCAATCGTTATTGAGTGATCTGTCCATTAATCTGCAGGCATTTGTGTCGCAGCGACTGGTGCACACGGTGGACAAAAAACGCTGTGCCGCAATAGAAATTATGCTTAATTCGCCAAGGATAGCTGATTTGATCAAAGCTGGCGAAGTCCTGGAGATTAAAGAGGTGATGGAGAAATCAGAGCGCGTCGGTATGCAGACCTTTGATATGGCTCTGTATAACTTGTTTAAGGCGGGAAAAATTAGCCTGGATGAAGCATTGAAAAATGCGGATGGTGCTAACAATCTACGTCTGAAAATTGAGTTGGGTGAAAAAGGCGAATCAGTTGCTGTTGAAGAGGATGAAAGCGAAGAATCAGCAGAATCGTCAGAAACAGAAAGTGAGTCAAGATCAGTGGCTAAAAATGATCCGCTAGCTGGTTTGAGCTTGGTGGAAGAGCCTGAAGAGGAAGAAGCTGAGGATGAGGGCGGCATCGCGTCTTTTAGTTTACCTGAGGAAGGTAAAGAATCATCTGCTTAGAAAAGTTAATGTCGTAAACGATAATGTTCGCGTCTTTAACCAATGTTAGATATTGATTATATTCTTATATTTGTCTACAATTAGAGCCATTCTGAACAATAACTTTGAGCTGAGCTCTCAAGTAAGGACGTCTCTTATGATGCATAAAAAATTAATACAATCATGTGCTGTTTTATTCATTTTAGCTAGTGCATCAGCCGATGCTGCCTGGGAGGCGCTTCCTGACGTTGCGCCAGCACCAGAAGATAATCCGACTACTGAAGCCAAAGTAACACTGGGTAAGATGTTATTCATGGATCCGCGATTTTCATCGACGGGTACGATTTCCTGCAATTCTTGTCACAATATTATGGAAGGCGGTGATGATAGCCGTACATTCTCAATGGGTGTGCACGGTAAAACAGGTGGCCGTAATGCGCCGACCGTTTGGAATTCAGCATTTCACTCAGTACAGTTTTGGGATGGCCGCGCAGATCTGTTAGAAGATCAGGCGAAAGGTCCAGTGACAAACCCTGTTGAGATGGGTGTTTCTGAGATCGAGCAGGCTATGGATAAAGTTCGTGCGATTCCTGGTTACAAACCTTATTTTGACGAAGCATTTGGCAAAGATTCAATGACGGTAGATAATGCTGCGAAAGCGGTTGCTGCCTTTGAGCGTACTCTGATTACGCCGAACAGCGCTTATGATAAATACGTGAAGGGCGACAAGGATGCGATGTCAGTTCAGCAGGTTCGTGGCATGGAAACGTTTGCATCGACCGGCTGTATTGCTTGTCACTCAGGTGCAGCGTTTAACGGTCCGAAGATGGAGTTTGGTCAGGGATTTTATGCGAAATTTCCAACTTTTTCAGACAAAGAATATGATGAAAAATATGATCTGAGTGCTGATAAAGGCCGTGAAGAGGCTACTGGTAAAGCGTCTGATGCGCATATGTATAGAGTTTCGACGTTGCGTAATATCACCGACACAGCGCCATATTTTCATAATGGTTCGGTGAATAATCTGTCAGATGCTGTGCGTGTGATGGCGAAGTTACAGTTGAATAAAGATTTATCGGATAGTGCAGTTGAAGATATCGTAGCTTTTCTTTCTGCGCTGACTGGTGAGTACCCGGAAATCATCATGCCTCGTTTGCCTGCAACTTCTGGATATAGTTTGGTTGCGGATAAATAAATTGTTATTCGTTTGTGATGGGTTAATATAGCGTTTTTTTATCGAAGCGCTTGTTTGGGCAAAGGTTTTTTCATGGCTACAGTTGATGTTACAAATGATACTTTACAGGACACGATCGCAAATAATGACATCGTTATCATAGATTTTTGGGCGCCATGGTGCGGCCCTTGTAAGTCTTTCGCGCCGACCTATGAATCGGTTTCTGAAAAATATGATGATGTGGTGTTTGCGAAAGTAAATACTGAGGATGAACAAGAGCTGGCCGCGAGTTTTCAGATCCGCTCTATTCCAACTTTGATGATATTTCGTGAACAGATTGCCATTTTTTCTCAGGCAGGTATGTTGCCTGAAAGCGGCCTCGTAGAAGTAATCGCTAAAACGAAAGAGCTGGATATGGATCAGGTTAGAAAAGAAGTGGCTGAGCAGCAAGCTAAGCAGGATCAATCTGCATAGACTGGCGACGTTACAGCAGTAAGAAAAAAGCCTCGATTTCGTCGAGGCTTTTTTATGTTCTGTAGAGTGTTATCGTATGGCAGGAGTTATTTTTTTTTCTTCTTTTTTAGTTTTGCTGTTTCTGCATGGAGCGTTTTCTTAAGCGTAGCATCTTTGGCTTTTTCAGCCTTGAGTAGTGCTTTTTCAGCTACAGAAGCTTTTTTTAATTGTACCTTTGTCTGTTTTAACTCTTTTTCTAGATCTTTCAGTTGTTTGTCTAGCTTCACTTCCAGTGCTTTTGCATCGGCTGCAGCTTTGGAATCATCCAGTTTTTTCTTGGCAGCGGCCTTTATGGTTTTTTTGCTGACAACCACCGGTAGTTCTTTTTTGATGTTCAGCTTTTTAATTCTGGTGTTGCCTGAAATCGGTTTAATAACCTTACGTGGTCGTAACTTGGGTTGGCGCGTTTCAACTTTGACGTGTTTTACTTTAGGTTTTGTGTTTTTGTCAGGTGTGGCGGCGGGGGGCAGCATTGGTTTTACTGGCGTGCGCTTTGGGCGTAACCCACGCAATGCAGATTTGACTCGTTTGGTTACTTCAGTCACATCACCATGAGCTTCTACCATATGTAATATGCCCTTGTGTTTGTAATAATCACTAAGAGGTTGAGTCAGTGTTTCAAAAACAGTCAGTCTTCTTTCGATAATTTCTTCATTGTCATCGGCGCGATGGTGAAGAATGCTGCCGCATTCGTCACATTTATCGTCGATTGCAGGAGGTTGGGTGAAAAGATTAAATAGAGCGCCGCATGATATGCAGTTCAAGCGTCCAATCATCCGCTGTATCAACATTTCTGCATCGACGTCAAATTGTAGTACCGCGTCGATGGGCTTGCCTAGCTTGTCGAGGATGTCATCAAGAGATATGGCTTGAACAACATTGCGGGGGAAGCCGTCGAGTACAAAACCCTGATCTGCATCGGGCCTGGCGATGCGTTCGCGTATCATACCGATGATAAGATCGTTTGGCACGGTTTGCCCTGCGTCTGCAATTGTTTTGGCCTGACGCCCTAGCGGTGTCTGTGCAGCAACGGCAGCTCGAAGCAATCCACCCGTGGCAATTAGCGGGATATGGTATTTTTCAGTCAGATATTTGGCTTGTGTGCGTTTACCTGAGCCAGGTGCGCCAATCAGGATTAGTTTCATAGTTGCTTCCTATCACTGTTATTATATTGTTATTCAGTGACTTAGTGTAGTTCTTGTTGTTTTTTTGAACGGACTGTGTTCGCCACAAGCGCTCCCTGTTTGATATCTTAACGGATTCTATCGATTGTTGAGTAATTGTCGAGCCTGAAATGCGATAAACACTATATAATTGCGTACTTATTTCTGCTATTTTGTCTTTTTTACACGTTTTCACCATTGATTGCTTAAAAAATAACAATAAACGCCTAATCAAGATACATATTACTCTATGGCATATCGGTCACATGTTTCAGATCATTCGTATGAAGCGAGCATATTCAAATTTCGAGCAATAGTTGCAGCTGTTTTATGTTTGCTGTTACTGGGTGGGCTGCTGTTTCGTTTGGCATGGCTGCAGATTGTCGATTATGATCGTTTTGCCGACTTATCGGAGCATAATCGTATCCGTTTGATGGCGTTGCCGCCAACTCGTGGTTTAATTTATGACCGTAATGGGGTTATTCTCGCTGAAAACAAGCCGACGTTTCATCTTGAGATTATTCCTGAACAGGTGGCTGATATGGATGAAACCTTAAAAGGGCTGGGTGAAATTGTTTCTATCAGCGAATCGGAGGTTGAACGGTTTAAGGATCAGTTGCGTGTACATCGATCTTTTCAGCGTATATCGTTACGTTCGCGGTTGAATGAAGACGAAGTGGCTCGTTTATCGGTTAATCGTCACCGCTTTCCCGGGGTGGATATCAATGCGAGGTTAAGTCGTCATTATCCGTACGGAAAGCTTGCCGCACATGCGGTAGGTTATGTCGGCAGGATAAGTGAGCGTGAGCTGGCAGTCATTGATGAGGGTAATTATCGTGGTACCACCCATATCGGTAAGACGGGTCTGGAAAAGTATTACGAAGTTGAGTTGCATGGGCAGGTCGGTCGGCAAAAGGTTGAGGTGAATGCGCAGGGCAGAGTGCTGCGCGTTCTTGATAAGGTAGCGCCTGTCGCAGGTAATGATCTGGTGTTAAATCTGGACATTGAAATGCAGCAAATAGCAGCAGACGGTTTGGGTGAGTTTGCAGGGGCTGTGATTGCGATAGAGCCACAGTCTGGTGCGGTGGTCGTTTTTGTCAGTAAGCCTGAATTTGACCCCAATTTATTTGTGCATGGTATCAGTCATAAAGATTATGATGCGTTGCAACATGGTGCGTATAAGCCGTTATTCAATCGCGCCATTTTTGGTCAGTATCCACCAGGGTCTACATTTAAGCCTTTTGTTGGTCTTGCAGGCATAGAACAGCATCGATTTGGCGTGAGAGAGTCGTTGTTTTGTAGAGGGCACTATCTGTTGCCAGATGATGCCACAGAACGTAAATATCGCGACTGGAAAAAACAGGGGCATGGTACGGTTGATCTAACAAAAGCGATAGAGCAGTCATGTGATGTTTATTTTTATGAGCTGGCGTATCGCATGGGTATCGATAGCATGCATGATTTTTTAGCTAAATTTGGCTTTGGCGAAAAAACCGGTATTGATCTGTTGGGTGAGAGAAGAGGCTTGCTGCCATCCACTGAATGGAAAAAAAGAAAATACGGAAAAGTTTGGTATCCAGGTGAAACCTTAATTGCAGGTATCGGTCAAGGATATATGCTCTCAACGCCAGTGCAGCTAGCGGTGGCGACGGCGGCATTGGCTAGCCGTGGTAAAAAGATCGTGCCTAGATTGTTGAAGGAAGTGCACATGTCTACTGATGACACGATAAAGGAGAGAGATCCATCTATAACGATGATTAAACTACGCCGAGACAGTCATTGGAATACGATGTTCAGTGCAATGAAAAAGGTGGTGCATGGGAAATGGGGCACAGCGAGGGCAACTGGTTGGGGGATGGATTTTAAGATGGCGGGTAAAACGGGTACTGCGCAGGTATTCGGTATCGCTCAGGATGAAGAATATGATGAAGAGACGGTCGCTAAAAAATTACGGGACCATGGATTGTTTATCGGTTTTGGACCCGTTAAAAAACCTGTGTTAGCCGTAGCAGTGGTGGCGGAAAATGGTGAGCATGGTAGTGCAATGGCGCCCATTGCACGAGATTTGATCAAACGTTACATAGAAAAAAATATGCCGTCTTCCACATTGTTTATGGACACAAAAGAAATGCCTGAGGTAAAACAAATGGCGCATTCGAGCCATGCACATTAATCTTTTTTTAAAGACTGTACTGATGAATAATAGTTAATAAAATGTATAGTAATAGCACAGAATTTTTTGATTCAGATTATCAGAGTAAAACCTCGCGGTTTTTGCAGATGCTGCACATCGATCCAATATTGTTAGCGGGGCTGTTAATATTGATGACGGCAGGTCTTGGTATTCTGTACAGTGCATCGGATGGTTCTATCGAGGTGGTGCAGAGGCAGCTGGTTCGACTTGCGATATCATTTGCTGTGATGTTTATCGTGGCACAGATACCACAGCATCAATTGTACATCTGGGCGCCGTGGTTTTTTATCCTGGGTATTATTTTACTTATCCTGGTTCTTGTTGCCGGTGATGTGGGTAAAGGCGCGCAGCGTTGGCTGAACCTATACGTGATCCGTTTTCAGCCTTCAGAGATGATGAAGCTGGTTACGCCGATGATGATTGCGTGGTATCTGTGTGAAAAGCCTTTCCCACCCAGGGTTAGCTCGCTGGCCATCTCTTTGGCATTGGTTATTTTGCCAACGATGTTAATAGCAAAACAGCCTGATCTGGGGACTTCTTTGCTGGTTGCTGCGGCTGGATTTTTTGTCGTATTTTTTGGTGGTATTCGTTGGCGAATTCTATTCGGTGCAATATTTAGCATTCTGGCTTTAATTCCTGTGTTGTGGCAATTTATGCACGACTATCAGAAACAGCGTGTACTAACATTGTTTGATCCTGAAAGTGATCCGCTCGGCTCTGGATACCATATTATTCAGTCTATGATCGCGATTGGTTCAGGTGGAATCTATGGAAAAGGCTGGTTAAATGGCACTCAGTCTCAGCTGGATTTTATTCCAGAGCGAACGACCGACTTTATCTACGCCGTATTTGCTGAAGAATTTGGTATCATGGGCGCCATCGTCTTGCTGTCACTTTATGCATTTATTATTATCCGTGGTCTATATATTGCGGCGACTGCGCAGGATAGTTTTGGGCGTTTGTTGGCAGGTAGTCTCAGTCTGACGTTTTTTGTTTATTTATTCGTCAATGTGGGTATGGTGTCTGGCATCTTGCCGGTGGTCGGAGTCCCGTTGCCATTGGTTAGCTACGGGGGTACATCAATGGTAACTCTGATGGCAGGTTTTGGTATGTTGATGTCGATCAGCACACATCGTCGATTAGTCGCCAAGTAGGCATCGGTATGTATGCCGTTTTTTGTAGAAGTTTTGTGCAGTAATTTTTAGTCAGAAAAGTAATAGGAAATTGAAGTGGTATGAAAATAATAGTCAGGAAAAAATCCTTGCGTACAGTTTTGTTTTTTTTAGCGTCGAGTTTTTTTGTTAATGCGCAATCTGAAGTAAATGTTGATTATGTTCAGCGTGCAGATGTAAAAGATTTTATTGATGAGATGGTAGAGCAATATGATTTTGATCGTGCCTTTCTCGAAAATCGATTTTCGACGGCGCAAAGACTTGATAGCGTTTTAGAGGCCATCGCAAGGCCGGCTGAGAAAAAACTTACCTGGAAGCAGTATCGCCCCATCTTTGTGACCAGTAAGCGCAGTGAGAAGGGTAAAATATTTTTAGCTAAACATAAAGATACCTTGCAGCGTGCAGAAAAAGAGTTTGGTGTTCCAGCGGAGATAATAACGGCAATTATTGGAGTTGAAACATACTATGGGAAACGCACTGGCAGTTATACAGTATTTGATTCATTAACAACACTGCGTTTTGATTATCCGCCACGCAGTAAATTTTTTAAAAGTGAGCTGAAAGAGTTTTTGTTGCTGTCGAAAGAAGAAAAAATCAGTGTAGATGATATGACAGGTTCTTATGCTGGCGCGATGGGTATGCCACAGTTTATCTCCAGTAGTTACAGAAATTACGCGATCGATTTTGATGGTGACGGCAAACGTGATCTGTGGAATAGCGTGCCTGATGTGATCGGTAGCGTGGCAAATTACTTTAGTGAGCACGGCTGGAAGAAAGGAGAGACTATTTTGCATCCAGCCTCGATTAGTGACGACTCTATTGTTAAAGAAAAGAATGAACTGAAACCTTACATTACGGTAGGGCAGCTTAAGCAGCAAGGTGTCGTGATAAGTCGAGCTTTAGATGAAAAAGATGAGGCCACCTTGTTGAAGTTTGACGGTAAAAGAGGTGAGGAATACTGGGTCGGATTAGATAACTTTTACGTCATCACACGTTATAACCATAGTGCCATGTATTCGATGGCTGTTTTTCAGTTAAGTGAAAAAATCAAAAATTAAAGTCTGTAATATCATATGACTGAATATCGTTATTTTTCTGACAGAGGTTGCTTATCTGTCAAACAAATTCTTTTATCAACGACGTTATCTTTGCTGTTGTCATCGTGTGGCAGTGTGAGAGATAGTGCGCCGGTAAATTATACAAAGCAGTGGGATGAGATACCCGATGCGGTTCCAGTTACTGTTAAACGCAGTAAGTATGGTAACCCTGATAGTTATACAGTCCTTGGGGGAACATACTACGTAAAGGATTCTGCAGAAGGCTTTAAGCAGAAAGGCATTGCCTCCTGGTATGGTAATAAGTTTCATGGTCGGCGCACTTCAAGTGGCGAGGAATATAATATGTATGCCATGACAGCGGCGCATAAGACACTGCCTATCCCTGTCTTTGTCGAAGTGAAAAATATCGATAACGGCCGAACAGCGATCGTCAGAGTAAATGACCGGGGCCCTTTTCATGAAGGTCGGATTATCGACCTGTCATATGCCGCCGCTACAAAACTGGGTGTTGCTCAGACAGGGACGGCTAACGTGAGCATTCGGGTGGTCACCTCTGAGGCGGATAGAAAACGCCGACGTAGTGAGGAGTTTGTCGAATCATCAGTTTCTGAAAGTGATAAACTCTATGTCCAGATAGCAGCGTTCAGCACAGAAAAAAATGCTCAGCAGCACCTAAAAAAACTACAGGATGAAGGTTTTTTTGACGTCAGATTGCATACTGAAAGCAAGAAAGGGAAAAAGTTATACCGGGTAAGAATCGGGCCATTACCATCCGAGCATGTGGCGAAGAATGTGTTAAGTCAGCTGAAAGAAAAAAAATATCATAATCTAAAGATCGTTAAAAATAATTAGCGATCAAATTATGTGTGTGGTGTGGGTAGCGATGCGGCTATCAAATTAAATGATACAAAATAAATAAATGTTAATAATCAGGTCAATGTGTGATGTTAAAAATGATTCCAGTATCTTTTCTAGCCGATAAAGTGTCTATTAAAAATATTTCCTTATCAATGCTGTTTGTAGTGGCGTTGATGAATTTTAGTTTTGTGCATGCGGCAAAGCCTGTGCCAGCGCCACCGGAAGTTGCAGCAAAAAATTATCTATTAGTTGATTTTGCCAGTGGCAAGGTTTTGGCTGAAAAGAACGCAGATTCTCAGATCGAGCCAGCAAGTATTACTAAGTTAATGACTGCCTACGTTGTCTATAAAGAAATGGATGAGGACAGGTTGGCTATGGATGATCTGATTATCATCAGTGAAAAAGCATGGCGCATGGGCGGTTCAAGAATGTATCTCGAGGTTAACTCGAAAGTATCAGTGCATGACTTGATGAAAGGTTTGATCATCCAGTCTGGTAATGATGCGAGTGTAGCCTTAGCTGAACATGTTGCTGGTACGGAGTCTGCTTTTGTGCAATTGATGAATCAGTATGCGGTTGAGTTAGGCATGAAAAATACTAATTTTGTAAATAGCACAGGTTGGCCGGACAAAAAACATCTGACCAGTGCGCGTGATATCGCAACGTTGGCTGCAGCAATCATTCGTGAGTTTCCTGAACATTACTCCTGGTATGCTGAAAAAGAGTACACCTATAATGAGATTAAACAGTACAACCGTAACAAGTTACTGTGGAGAGATAATAGTGTTGATGGTTTAAAAACAGGGCATACCGAGTCGGCAGGGTATTGTCTGGTGTCTTCAGCTATGCGTTCTGATATGCGTTTGATATCGGTTGTCCTGGGAACAAAAAGTAAAAAAGCGAGAGCAAGTGTCAGTCAGACAGTATTAAATTATGGCTTCCGTTTTTATGAATCGCACACGCTCTATGAGAAGGATGAAGTGTTGAATCGCCCAAGGATCTGGAAAGGTGAGTTTGAACAATTGGCGGTTGGTCTGAATGAAGATCTTTCGATAACGATTCAACGCGGCGCCTATGACAAACTTGATGCAGTAATGGATGTCGATAAAGATATCGAAGCGCCTATTTCGAAAGGTCAGCAAGTCGGCGTGGTGAAAGTTTCACTTGATGGTGAACTGCTTGAGACATTGCCGCTAGTAGCGTTAGAGACAGTTGACGAAGGTGGTTTTATTCAGATTGCTAAAGACTATATCTTACGGCTCATTAACTGATGTCGTTGTTTATTGAATAAGCGAGAATGTAATTGAGTAGTGTGCCGAATATTGTTTTTTTAAATGGTCAGTATCTACCCGTAGAAGAAGCCACTGTTTCAGTTATGGATCGTGGTTTTCTTTTTGGTGATGGTGTTTACGAGGTTGTACCTGTTTTCGGTAAAAAGTTGTTGCGCCTCGGTGATCACCTGCAACGATTGCAAAACAGTCTCGACCGAATCAGCTGTTTAAATCCACATGCTGATGCAGAGTGGGAAGCGATATTCTCTGACCTATTAGGGAAAAATCCTGGTGAAGACCGAGCTGTTTACCTGCAGATTTCACGCGGAGCTTACGTCAAAAGAGATCTGACAGCCAATGCAGAAAATCCTCCAACGATATTTGCCATGGTGTTACACGTTACGCCACCCGATATCGATGTTGTGTCGGCAGGTATTTCGGTCATTACCGTTGATGACTTCAGATGGAATGCCTGTGATATAAAATCAACATCACTGGTAGCTAATGTCATGCTTCGGCAGCAAGCAACAGATGCTAGCGTGGACGACGCTATATTGGTTAAAAATGGTGCGGTTACTGAAGGTACTGCTAGTAATGTATTCATCGTCAAAGATAGCGTTCTTATTACACCGCCGACGAGTCGTCAGTTGTTGCCTGGAATCACGCGTGACCTGGTGATTGAAATTGCGAAAAATAACACCATATTAATTGAAGTGCGAGATATCCGAGAGTCAGAACTATATAGCGCTGATGAGATTTGGATGACCAGTTCCACGCGCGAGATCGCACCTGTGGTTAAGTTGAATGGTGAGGAGGTCGGTTCTGGTGTTGCAGGCGATATGTGGAAGTGTATGATGAATCTGTATCAGCAATATAAGCAAGAATTAAGACGTAAGTGATAGTCGCTTCTTTAGTAGTAGTACATAGTAGTAGTGAATAGCAGTAGTAACTATCAGTAGTGACCGGGGTGGAAATAATATGAGTGATGACAGAGAAATTAAATTTCATGATCTGACGCTAAAAGAAGGAGAAACTCTTCTTGAATTTCCTTGTGACTTTCCGATTAAAGTCATGGGTCTGTCTTGTGATGAATTTGAAATAGCGGTTATTGCAATTGTTAATCAGCATGTTGATAATCTGAGTGAAGGCGCGTTGATGATGAAGCCCAGTAAAAATGGTAAGTACACTGCTATTACAATTACTATTACAGCTCATAGTAAGCTGCAGCTTGATAATATCTATCTTGATCTGACTGCATGCGAGCATGTTTCAATCGCTTTGTAAGCGAATAGTTTAAACGTATGTCAATTTTGGTTCGTCACTTAGGTACGGTGGATTACCATGATACCTGGCAGAAAATGCAGGATTTTACCAATGCACGTCAGTCCGATACGCCGGATGAGCTCTGGTTTTTGCAGCATTTGCCAGTTTATACACTGGGGAAAAATGGGAAATCAGAACACGTACTAAACCCGGGGGAAATACCGGTTGTTAACTCTGATCGTGGTGGTCAGGTTACCTACCATGGTCCGGGGCAGATAGTAGCGTATACCCTGTTAGATCTGATCCGCTTAAAAATGGGTGTGCGCGAGCTTGTTACTGCACTGGAGCAGACAATAATTGAGCTGCTTGCGGATTACTCCGTTACAGCAAGTTCCAGACGAGAAGCGCCGGGTGTGTATGTAAATGATGCTAAAATAGCGGCCTTGGGTTTACGTGTACGCAAAGGCCGTAGTTTTCATGGCTTAGCGTTAAATGTGGATATGGATCTCGAGCCATTTACACGCATTAATCCTTGTGGTTATGAAGACCTGGAAGTTACCCAATTAAAAAACCTAGTTAGTGACATTAAGATTGAAGTCGTCACTGATAATTTGCAACAACGACTAATCAGTAAATTTAGTGATGAATAAAACCCCAGCGACTAGCGAAAAAAAACCTTATAAAGTAGTCGCCGGTGAAAAATTGAAAGGCGCAGAAAAAGTTGCACGTATACCGATTAAAGTTGAGCATCCATCTGAGCGTTTACGTAAGCCGAGCTGGATTCGTGCCAAGTCACCGTTTCATCCTAACGTAAAAAAATTGAAAGACGTTTTGCGTGAGCAGAAGTTACATACGGTCTGCGAAGAAGCTGCATGTCCAAATCTGGGTGAATGCTTTGGTAAGGGCACGGCCACCTTTATGATCATGGGTGATATCTGTACCCGACGTTGTCCATTTTGTGATGTTGGTCATGGCCGTCCAAATCCGCTTGATATAAAAGAGCCAGAGCATCTTGCGGACACGATTAAAGCCATGGGCTTATCTTATGTTGTTATCACATCGGTCGATCGGGATGATCTGCGTGATGGTGGCGCGGCGCATTTTGTTGAATGTATCGAAAAAACGCGCAAGTTAAATCCGGAGACTGAAATAGAAATTCTGGTGCCGGACTTTCGTGGTCGGATGAATCTGGCATTAGAGATTATGACTACTGCGCCACCTGATGTGTTCAACCATAACTTAGAAACCATTCCGCGTTTGTACAAGCAGTGTCGTCCGGGTTCGGATTACCAGTGGTCTCTGGATCTGCTCAAGCGGTTTAAAGAGAAGCACCCGACGATAAAAACAAAGTCTGGGTTGATGCTGGGTCTGGGTGAAGAGTTCGATGAAGTAGTCGAAGTGATGAAGGATATGCGTGCGCATAATGTTGAGATGTTAACGCTCGGGCAGTATCTGCAACCGAGTAAACACCATCTGGCTGTGCAGCGTTACGTGACACCTGAAGAATTCGATATGTTATATAAAGTTGGTATAGAGCTTGGCTTTAAACATGTAGCTAGTGGGCCGATGGTGCGTTCATCGTATCATGCTGATCTGCAGGCGCATGGTCAATTTGAATCAAAATAGAAATAGGTTTTAAGTGAAAAAAATGATGGGTTATATATTTAAACCAATTCGTTGGCTGTTGGGTCAGATAATCATACTGGTTGATTGGTTGACACGTCCCAAGCCAATGCAGCGTACGCTAGGCGAGCAAAAAGACGTTGACTTGCAGACCAAAAATTTGGTCCTGTATCAATTTAAGCAGTGTCCGTTTTGCGTGAAGACGCGTCGTACTATGCGCCGTTTGGCGTTGGATATAGAAAAGCGAGATGCTCGTTACGACCCTAAGTGGAATCAGGAGTTGATCAATGATGGTGGTAAGTACCAGGTTCCCTGTTTGAAGATAACAACTGATGATGGTTCGATCGAATGGATGTATGAATCTACGGTTATTAATCGTTACTTAAGTGAAAGGTTTACCGCAAGCGTTTAGATAGTCTGCTTAAGTTTTAGTAGTCCTGCTACACTTATCGCATCTGTTATCTCACCGCTCAGTACACGTTCAACTGCTTCGTCCAGAGATAGTTTCTGGATTAACAGATCCTCGGTTTCTTCGAACTCTGTTTCGCCTTGAGTTAATGCGCGTGCGACATAAATTATTCCTCGTTCATCAGTGACCGAGTTGGACGTGTGCAGTTTCATCAGTTCTTGCCAGTCATCTGCGATTAGGCCTGTCTCCTCTTTAAGTTCTCGTTTAGCTGAATCGAGTGGTGCAACTTTTAATGCGCCGCCTCCCATAGGAATCTCCCATGAGTAACAGTCGGGCACGTATCGATATTGTCCGACCAGCCAGGTGTTGTTGTTTTCGTCGAGTGGGATAATGCCGATTGCCAGATTTTTAAAGCTTATCTTTCCGTAGTGAGAAATGCCGCCGCCGGGATTGATAACTTTGTCTTCGTGTACGGATAACCATGGATTATCAAAGATCTTTTTACTGGTTTGTGCTTTCCATGGGTTCTTCGTTGTGGGTAATTTTTTTATCGTCATCTTTAAATTGTAACGCATTTGTTCCTGGTGAAAAAACAAAGAGACCTTAAAGCCTTAACATAAATGTAAGGCTTTAAGGTCTCTTGCGGTTTGCTGTGTAAGCTTACCAGTGTATAGCGCTAATATTTCTAGTCTTTAGATCATAGATCACGGTAGCGTATTGACCGATACGTCTTTTTGCCTGTTGCAAAGGAACCTTGATATTGTTGTCGTAAGCTATGGTTTCTGGAGTGATGTTGATTCTTATGGTCTTGCAGAAGCTGCACAACTTGCTGTCAATAAAGCCGTGTAAGCTGTCGTCCAGACTTATGCGTAATGACACAGATTTGATGGTGTTGTGTGTTCTTAGTATTTCCTGTCCTGATTTATAGGTAGTGCCATCCGGTGGATTACTAAAAGCTGTAGCCTGAGTCGTTATTAACAATGATATTAAAGTAAAAAATACCTGTATTTTATTTTTCATCACGGTACCTTAGTGGTTTTCTCGTGTTTTAAATTAAATGGTTTTTTTATTTATTCTCATTTTTAATTTTGATTGTTATATCAGGTATAGTTTTAGAAAAGCCTTTTATCAATGCTTTTTTAGTTTTTACGGTTTTCGGACTCTTACTCAACTGTCACCTGTGTTTATCGCATAATCCTTCTTTTGACCCCATTTTTAGATTTTTTGTCGCCAGGTGTTGCCTTGTCTACAGGTTGATTGGGTTCTGATAGTGGTACCTGGATGGTGCTCAGTTGTATGGTGATATTTTGTTTTACTTTTTCTATCTCGAACTCGGATTGAAGATGTAGCCAATATGTTGCGCTACCGCCAAAGTAGATAGATAGTCGTACTGCTGTGTCTGCGGTGACGCTACGTTTTTCATGAATAATTTCGTTTATGCGCCTGGGGGGGACTTTTATAGCGCGCGCGAGCCGATTCTGGCTTATTTTTCGGGGTTCCAGATATTGTTGCAGTAAGACTTTTCCCGGGTGTTGGCATGTCATGTGTTAAATATAACGTTTAACGTTATATAA